>NZ_JBHWCL010000006.1:0-129719 GCF_042735125.1 Kitasatospora sp. NPDC059599
GGGCCGAGGGCCCTGCCCCGGATCCGTTTTGGTCCAGCGGCGCTGACGCGTTAGCCTGGTTCGATGTGTGTGCTGGCGGCCGGGTGTCGCCCCGGTTCCGCACGCACCAGCAATCACCTCTCGGAAGGACCCGGAGAGACATGCCTCCCAAGAAGAAGAAGGTCACGGGGCTTATCAAGCTCCAGATCAACGCCGGTGCGGCCAACCCGGCGCCGCCGGTCGGCCCCGCGCTGGGCCAGCACGGCGTCAACATCATGGAGTTCTGCAAGGCCTACAACGCTGCGACCGAGTCGCAGCGCGGCATGATCGTGCCGGTGGAGATCACGGTCTACGACGACCGTTCCTTCACCTTCGTCACGAAGACGCCGCCGGCCGCGCGCCTCATCCTGAAGGCCGCCGGTATCGAGAAGGGCTCCAGCGAGCCGCACAAGACCAAGGTCGCGAAGCTCACCAGCGCCCAGGTCCGCGAGATCGCCACCACGAAGATGCCCGACCTGAACGCCAACGACCTGGACGCGGCGGAGAAGATCATCGCCGGCACCGCCCGGTCGATGGGCATCACCGTCGAGGGCTGATCACCTTCTCGTCCCCTGTGGTAGGGCCTGCGCAGGCCCGTGAATACCACAACTCCAATCACCATTCAGGAGCAGCAGTGAAGCGCAGCAAGGCTCTGAAGGCCGCGGACGCCAAGGTCGACCGCGAGCGCCTTTACGCCCCCCTCGAGGCCGTCCGCCTCGCCAAGGCGACCAGCACCACCAAGTTCGACGGCACCGTCGAGGTCGCCATGCGTCTGGGCGTCGACCCGCGCAAGGCCGACCAGATGGTCCGCAGCACCGTGATCCTCCCGCACGGCACCGGTAAGACCGCTCGGGTCCTGGTCTTCGCGACCGGCGAGCGTGCCGAGGCCGCGCGTGCTGCGGGTGCCGACATCGTCGGTGCCGACGAGCTGATCGACGAGGTCGCGAAGGGCAAGCTGGACTTCGACGCCGTCGTCGCCACCCCGGACCTCATGGGCAAGGTCGGCCGCCTCGGCCGCGTGCTCGGTCCCCGTGGTCTGATGCCGAACCCGAAGACCGGCACCGTGACCCCGGACGTCGCCAAGGCTGTCAACGACATCAAGGGCGGCAAGATCGAGTTCCGCGTCGACAAGCACTCGAACCTGCACTTCATCATCGGTAAGGCCTCCTTCACCGACGAGCAGCTGGTCGAGAACTACGCCGCCGCGCTGGACGAGGTGCTCCGCGCCAAGCCGTCCGCCGCCAAGGGCCGCTACATCAAGAAGACCGCGTTCTCGACCACCATGGGCCCCGGCATCCTGGTGGACCCGAACCGCACCCGCAACCTCCTCACCGAGGAGGACCCGGCCGCGGTCTGAGCCCCAGTGCTCTAGAGCAGTCCGTACGGCGGGCCCGTACCCCCTTCACCGGGGGTGCGGGCCCGCCGTCGTTCCCGCCGCGGGGCCCGCGGTCCGGGCCGGTCGCGGGGACCGGGACCTGCACGGATGGGAACAAGTGCCCGAAGCGTCGTACGCTCTGTCGGTCAGCATGTGGAGAACCCGTGACCGACGGAGTGTGCCGTGCCGCCCGCCCCCCGCTCCGCCGCCCTGGTGGCGGCCCTGCTGCTGCTCGGCGCCGGCTCCGGCTGCAGCCTGCTGGCCGCACCGGCCACCCGTACCCCCGGCTCCCCGGCGGCCGTACCGCCCAAGCAGGTGGTGCTCTCGGCCGCGCAGGCCCTGGACGACGCGGGCGGTGCCCGGATCGAGGTGGTGCGGGAGGGCCCGGCCGGTCGGCGCACCGCGAGCGGCACGCTGGTCTGGGGCCCCCGGGACGAGGCCGAGCTGACCGTCACCGACGAGGCGGGCACCGGGCAGCTGGTGATGAAGGACGGTGCCATCGACCTGTCCTACGGGGGCGGTGCGGCCAAGCACGCCGAGCGGGCCACCGCCGAGGCGCTGGACCCGACGGCCGGCCCGGCCCCGGACGGTTACGCCGGCGGCTGGACGACCGCGCTGGTCACCGCCCCGGGCAGCCGCGCGTACGCGATCGCGCAGAGCGTCAAACTCGGTTCGCTCGGCGCCGAGGAACTGGCCGGCACGACCGTGGCGCACTACCAGGGCTCCGCGCCGGTGGAGGAGTTCTTCGCTGCGGACCCGGAGTCGAGCCCGCAGCGGCGTGCCGCGACGGTGGACTGGTACCGGCAGCACGGGGTGACGGCGATCGCCTTCGACGTCTGGGTGGGACCCGGCGAGCGGTTGCTCCGGCTGCGCGAGACGGTCCGGGGGAGCGACGGAACCACCGTGACCACGACCGACGTCCCCTCCTCCGGCACGGACGACGCGACACCCGCCGCAGGAGGCTGACCGGAGGCCCGGAATCCGCTGCGTGGCGGCTCCGACGATCCGTTAGAGTCCGGCTGGGCAATGCCTGGGAAGAGCTGACAATCGGCTCTTCCGTGAAGCTGTTACGGATCTCACGGGGGTACCTCCATGCGCGCTGTGCGCCTCGCCTCGGTCGTCGCGACGACGGCCGTCCTGCTCGGTGCGGTCACCGCCTGCGGTGGCAGCAAGGGCGGCAACGACGCCAAGGGCGGTGACGCCAAGGGGGGCGACCCCATCGCGGCGGCGCTGACCGGGGACCCGAAGGCGGCGCTGACCGCCTCCGCGCTGGTGATGCAGAAGGCCGGCAACGGCAAGGTCAGCATGGTCAGCCCGGACGACAGCAAGGGCGGCGGCACCGGCGACGCCGACTGGAAGGAGCCGGGCAAGGCCTCCGTCGACCTGGTCGGCGACATGGGCGGCAAGAAGCTCAAGATCCGGGTGATCGGGCCGGACGCCTACCTCGGCACGGACGACGCGGCCGCGGCCCTGGGCGGCAAGCACTGGGTCAAGCTGCCCGCCGGCAACGAGGCCGGCGACGGCTTCCGGGCGGCCGGCCAGATGCTGAACCCGGTCGTCCTGCTCACCGTCGCGGCCCAGAGCGGCAAGCTGTCCAAGGTCGGCGAGGAGACCCTGGACGGCGCCCAGACCACCCACCTGAAGGCGGTCGAGGACACCGCCACCCTGGTGGCCGGGATGGCGGCGCTCCCCGAGGAGCAGCGCAAGGTCGTCCAGAAGACGCTGGAGCAGGACGGCAAGACCCTCACCTTCGACTTCTGGCTGAACGGCAAGCAGGAACTCGTCCAGTACCAGGAGTACGGCGACGCGAACGGCCCGAAGCAGGCCGTCACCGTCAAGTACTCCGGCCTCGGCAAGGCCGCCGCGATCACCGCGCCCGCCGCCACCGACCTCGGCAGCGAGGCCGACCTGCTGAAGCTGCTCGCGGGCTGATCGACCCGGGCCCGTGACCGGGCCGGCTCGGCCGACCGGTGGATCCGGCCGGGTCCGCGCGATCCGACCAGGGGGCCGCCACCCGCCGGGCCGGGGACGGGTGGCATGGTGGCCGGACGAGGACGGCCGCCGGACGGGGCCGGCGACGAAGGGAACGGACGTGGCGGGACGGCAGCGGTTGGCGGCAGTGGCCGTCGTCGCCCTGCTGGCGAGCGGGCTGAGCGGATGCGGCGGCGGGGACGACGCGACCGCCACGCCGTCCGGCAGTCCGACCCCGACCAGCGTCTCGCCGACCGGATCCCTTCCGACCGGCCCGGCCAAGCCGACCGACCGCTCCCCGCACGGGGTGCTGCTCTCCGCCCAGCTGGCCATGCAGACCGCCCGCCGCGCCAAGGTCAGCTACCGGCTCGGCGCGGACGCCGGGTCGGGTCCGCTGTTCTGGGCGCCCAAGACGGCGCTGCAGATCAAGCGCTCCACCCCGGCCGACGCCGAACAGCTGATCGTCGTGGACACCGTCGCCTACCAGGGCGGCGACGCCGCCACCGCGGCCCGCCAGGGCGGTAAGCACTGGGAGCGCTTCACCGTCCCGCCGGACCCGGACGGCCACAAGGAGATCCCGTACGCCGGCCTGGTCGACCTGCTGAACCCGGTCGAGGCGCTGGCCGCGGCCACCGCCGACGGGGTGGACCCCGCCTTCGTCGGCGAGGAGAAGTACGAGGACTCGACCGTCGAGCACTACCGGGTCACCACCACCGCCGAGAAGTACGCGGCCGCCCAGACCCAGCTGAGCCAGACCCGGCGGGACGGCCTGCGGGCCGCGCTCGCGCCCGGCGGCTCGCTCTCGCTCACCGTGGACCTCTGGCTCAACGACAAGGACCAGCTGGTCCGGCTCCAGCGCACCGGCAGCGGGGACAGCGGCCGGGCGGACGACTCGGTGCTCTACACCGACCTCGCCGGGGCGCTGCTCTCGGCGCAGGCGCCGGCCGAGGCGGACACCGCCGACACCGGCGTCCGGACGGTCCCGCCGCCGGCCCGCTGAACCCGCCGAGCCCCGCCGGGCGTCCCCGGAACCGCTCCGGAACCGCCCGGGAGGCCGTTCCGGGCCGGTCCGTCCGAGGGCGATTTGCACCTGGGGAACGCCTCCGGCTAATCTGGCCGAAGCCAAAGACCGCTGGTTGTCGCCGCGCCCCCGCAAGGGACTCGGTGGCCGAAGGATCTGCGCTTCGTCGCAGGCAGCCCGCGCAGGTGCGTCTGGAGCTTCGACTTCCGGGTCCCGCGTTCGCGTGGGTGTCCGTCGAGGTCGTTCCGAGCCCCGTGCCCCTGCGCACCGGGGCTCGTTGCATTTCTGCAAGAGCTTCCTTCCGTCCGGTCGGTCCGCGGCGACATTGGTCGACTTTCGCGGTCGGCCCGAATTCGACATCACGGAAGGAGGCGTAAGCCTATGGCCAGGCCCGACAAGGCTGCCGCCGTCGCCGAGATCACGGACAAGTTCCGTGGCTCCTCTGCGGCGCTGCTGACCGAGTACCGCGGTCTCTCGGTGAAGCAGGTCAAGACCCTGCGTCGCTCGCTCGGCGACAACGCCGAGTACGCCGTGGTGAAGAACACGCTGACCAAGATCGCGGCCAATGAGGTCGGGATCACGGAGCTCGACGACCTGTTCAACGGTCCGACGGCTGTCGCCTTCGTCACCGGTGACCCGGTGGAGTCGGCGAAGGCTCTGCGTGACTTCGCCAAGGAGAACCCCGCTCTCATCATCAAGGGCGGTGTCCTTGACGGTAAGGCGCTGTCCGCCGATGAGATCAAGAAGCTCGCGGACCTCGAGTCCCGCGAGGTGCTGCTCGCCAAGCTGGCGGGTGCCCTGAAGGCCAAGCAGTCCCAGGCTGCCGCGCTCTTCCAGGCCCTGCCGTCGAAGCTCGTCCGCACTGTGGACGCGCTGCGCGACAAGGTCGAGCAGGGCGGTGCCGGTACGCCGGCTCCCGCCGCCGAGGACGCTGCCGCCGAGTAATTCGGCAGGCTCACGCCTCGCTGCGGGCCCGTGCCCGCCCAACCCGTACATCCGGCACCACCTGCCGATTTAGTGGAAGGACGCCATCATGGCGAAGCTGACCCAGGACGAGCTGCTCGCGCAGTTCGAGGAGCTCACCCTCATCGAGCTCGCTGCCTTCGTGAAGGCCTTCGAGGAGAAGTTCGACGTCACCGCTGCCGCCCCGGTCGCCGTTGCCGCCGCCGGTGCTGCCGGCCCGGCCGCCGAGGCCGTTGAGGAGCAGGACGAGTTCGACGTCATCCTCGACGGTGCCGGCGACAAGAAGATCCAGGTCATCAAGGAGGTGCGCACCCTGACCTCCCTCGGCCTGAAGGAGGCCAAGGACCTCGTTGACACCGCTGGTGCCAAGGTCCTGGAGAAGGTTGCCAAGGACGTTGCCGAGAAGGCCAAGGCTGCCCTCGAGGGTGCCGGCGCCAAGGTCACCGTCAAGTGATCTTGCGCCCCCTCTGAGGGGGCGTGCGGCCGGGCCGATCACCCTTGCGGGTGGTCGGCCCGGCCTTTTCGCGTTCCCGGGGGCGGGGCCGGCCGTCGGCCGCGTTCCGCCGTCCGGGTCGACGCGCTCCACCGGTGTGGCCGATCGCGCACTCGGCACCGTCGGTGGCGAGAGGTATGGTGATCACCGTCGTCGGGTGGCCCCCACCACGGGTTCTGTAACGCGGGAGGGGTCCGGGCCGATGAACGGGGTGAGGCCCGCGCCGTCGGCGGGCCCTTGACGAACCAGGCGCGGCGCGCGATTCTCAAGGCGCGAGTCCGCCCGGTTGGTCCGCTGCTGGATGCATAACCAGTGGCTCCGGCGGGAAATGACTCCACGTGAGTTAGAGCAGTACCCGGTGGGCGTCCGCGCTCCCCGGCTACCGGGAGGAGTCTCCGATTCGGTCTCCGAATCAGAGCTGGACAGCAGTGTGGCCTTTGGCTACACTGTCCCTTTGCGCTGCCTGTTAGCTGCTCCGTGACTCGTCGCCCGGAGTTTGCGTTGCCCTGAAGGGGTCTGGCATCGCCTCCGCAAAGCGGCTCTGACCTGGGGTTTCGACCCCGGCGGAGGCCGGTGGCGATGGAGGCGGGACCAAGCCCAAGCAGGCCCGGCTGGTACGCGCGTAGTGAGCTCCGAGCCCTCGGAAGGACCCCCCTCTTGGCCGCGCCGCGCAACGCCTCGAACAATTCCGCCGCATCCACCGCCCCGCTCCGCGTCTCGTTCGCGAAGATCAAGGAGCCCCTCGAGGTCCCGAACCTCCTGGCCCTGCAGACCGAGAGCTTTGACTGGCTGCTCGGCAACGCGGCCTGGAAGTCCCGGGTCGAGGCGGCCCTGGAGAGTGGTCAGGACGTCCCCACCAAGTCCGGTCTGGAGGAGATCTTCGAGGAGATCTCCCCGATCGAGGACTTCAGCGGGTCGATGTCCCTGACCTTCCGCGACCACCGTTTCGAGCCGCCGAAGAACTCCATTGACGAGTGCAAGGACCGCGACTTCACGTTCGCGGCCCCGCTCTTCGTCACGGCTGAGTTCACCAACAACGAGACCGGTGAGATCAAGTCTCAGACGGTCTTCATGGGCGACTTCCCGCTCATGACCCACAAGGGCACGTTCGTGATCAACGGCACCGAGCGTGTCGTCGTCTCGCAGCTGGTCCGCTCCCCGGGTGTGTACTTCGACTCCACCCTGGACAAGGTGTCCGACAAGGACATCTACTCCTGCAAGGTCATCCCCTCGCGTGGTGCCTGGCTGGAGATGGAGATCGACAAGCGCGACATGGTCGGCGTCCGCATCGACCGCAAGCGCAAGCAGTCCGTCACCGTGCTGCTCAAGGCGCTCGGCTGGACCAACGAGATGATTCTCGAGGAGTTCGGCGAGTACGAGTCGATGCGCGCCACCCTGGAGAAGGACCACACCCAGGGCCAGGACGACGCGCTGCTGGACATCTACCGCAAGCTGCGTCCGGGCGAGCCGCCGACGCGTGAGGCCGCGCAGACCCTGCTCGAGAACCTCTACTTCAACCCGAAGCGCTACGACCTCGCGAAGGTCGGCCGCTACAAGGTCAACCGCAAGCTGGGCAACGCCGAGTCGCTGGACTCCGGCGTGCTCACCGAGCCCGACATCATCGGTGCGATCAAGTACCTGGTGAAGCTGCACGCGGGCGAGACCGAGTGGCGTGACGGCGAGGGCCGCGACATCGTGGTCGAGGTCGACGACATCGACCACTTCGGCAACCGTCGCCTGCGCAACGTCGGCGAGCTCATCCAGAACCAGGTCCGTACGGGTCTCGCCCGTATGGAGCGGGTCGTGCGCGAGCGCATGACCACCCAGGACGTCGAGGCGATCACGCCGCAGACCCTGATCAACATCCGGCCGGTCGTCGCCTCCATCAAGGAGTTCTTCGGCACCAGCCAGCTGTCGCAGTTCATGGACCAGACGAACCCGCTGTCGGGCCTGACCCACAAGCGTCGTCTGTCCGCCCTCGGCCCCGGCGGTCTCTCCCGTGAGCGCGCCGGCTTCGAGGTCCGTGACGTGCACCCCTCGCACTACGGCCGCATGTGTCCGATCGAGACCCCCGAAGGCCCGAACATCGGTCTGATCGGGTCGCTGGCCTCGTACGGCCGGGTCAACGCCTTCGGCTTCATCGAGACCCCGTACCGCAAGGTCGTCGACGGTGTGGTCACCGAGCAGGTGGACTACCTGACCGCCGACGAGGAGGACCGCTACGTCATCGCGCAGGCGAACGCCCCGCTGACGGCGGAGCTGACCTTCGCCGAGCCGCGTGTCCTCGTCCGCCGCCGTGGCGGCGAGATCGACTACATCCCGGGCTCCGAGATCGACTACATGGACGTCTCGCCGCGCCAGATGGTGTCGGTCGCGACCGCCATGATCCCGTTCCTCGAGCACGACGACGCCAACCGCGCGCTCATGGGCTCGAACATGATGCGTCAGGCGGTGCCGCTGCTGAAGAGCGAGGCCCCGCTGGTCGGCACCGGCATGGAGTACCGCTGCGCCGTCGACGCCGCCGACGTCATCACCGCCGAGAAGGCCGGTGTCGTCCAGGAGGTCTCGGCCGACTACGTCACCGTGGCCAACGACGACGGCACGTACACCACGTACCGCGCCGCCAAGTTCACCCGCTCCAACCAGGGCACCGCCTTCAACCAGAAGGTGCTCGTGGACGAGGGCGCCCGGGTCGAGGTCAACCAGGTGCTGGCCGACGGCCCCTGCACCGACGAGGGCGAGATGGCCCTCGGCAAGAACCTGCTCGTGGCGTTCATGTCGTGGGAGGGTCACAACTACGAGGACGCGATCATCCTGTCGCAGCGCCTCGTGCAGGACGACGTCCTCTCCTCGATCCACATCGAGGAGCACGAGGTCGACGCCCGTGACACCAAGCTCGGCCCCGAGGAGATCACCCGGGACATCCCGAACGTCTCCGAGGAGGTCCTCGCCGACCTCGACGAGCGCGGCATCATCCGCATCGGCGCCGACGTCGTCACCGGCGACATCCTGGTCGGCAAGGTCACCCCGAAGGGCGAGACCGAGCTGACCCCCGAGGAGCGCCTGCTCCGCGCGATCTTCGGTGAGAAGGCCCGTGAGGTCCGCGACACCTCGCTGAAGGTGCCGCACGGTGAGTCCGGCAAGGTCATCGGCGTCCGCGTCTTCGACCGCGAAGAGGGCGACGAGCTGCCCCCGGGCGTCAACCAGCTGGTCCGCGTCTACGTGGCCCAGAAGCGCAAGATCACCAACGGTGACAAGCTCGCCGGCCGTCACGGCAACAAGGGCGTCATCTCCAAGATCCTGCCGGTCGAGGACATGCCGTTCCTGGAGGACGGCACCCCGGTCGACATCATCCTCAACCCGCTGGGCGTCCCGTCCCGAATGAACCCGGGACAGGTCCTGGAGATCCACCTCGGGTGGCTCGCCAAGCAGGGCTGGGACGTCTCCGGCCTCGCCGACGAGTGGGCCCAGCGCCTGCAGGCGATCGGCGCCGACCAGGTCGACGGTGGCACCAACCTCGCCACCCCGGTCTTCGACGGCGCCCGCGAGGACGAGATCACCGGCCTGCTGGACAACACCACCCTCACCCGTGACGGTGAGCGCCTGGTGAACTCCACCGGCAAGGCCCGGCTGTTCGACGGCCGCTCCGGCGAGCCGTTCCCGATGCCGGTCTCGGTCGGCTACATGTACATCCTCAAGCTGCACCACCTGGTCGACGACAAGCTGCACGCCCGTTCGACCGGTCCGTACTCGATGATCACCCAGCAGCCGCTCGGTGGTAAGGCGCAGTTCGGTGGTCAGCGCTTCGGTGAGATGGAGGTGTGGGCCCTTGAGGCGTACGGCGCGGCCTACGCGCTGCAGGAGCTGCTCACCATCAAGTCCGACGACGTGCTCGGCCGCGTGAAGGTCTACGAGGCCATCGTCAAGGGCGAGAACATCCCCGAGCCCGGCATTCCCGAGTCCTTCAAGGTCCTCATCAAGGAAATGCAGTCGCTCTGCCTCAACGTGGAGGTGCTGTCCTCGGACGGCCAGTCCATCGAGATGCGGGACTCCGACGAGGACGTGTTCCGCGCCGCCGAGGAGCTCGGCATCGACCTGTCCCGGCGCGAGCCGAGCAGCGTCGAAGAGGTCTGACGGAGGCCGGGCCGGCCGCACGACCGCGGCCGGCCCGCCCCCAGGCCCCCCTCAGACCACATGAACGACTCTCGACTTACGAAAGAGGGCTTGACGACCAGTGCTTGACGTCAACTTCTTCGACGAGCTCCGCATCGGCCTGGCCACCGCCGACGACATCCGCCAGTGGTCGCACGGCGAGGTCAAGAAGCCGGAGACCATCAACTACCGCACCCTGAAGCCGGAAAAGGACGGGCTCTTCTGCGAGAAGATCTTCGGCCCCACCCGGGACTGGGAGTGCTACTGCGGCAAGTACAAGCGCGTCCGCTTCAAGGGCATCATCTGTGAGCGCTGCGGCGTCGAGGTGACCCGCGCCAAGGTGCGCCGCGAGCGGATGGGCCACATCGAGCTGGCCGCCCCGGTCACCCACATCTGGTACTTCAAGGGTGTCCCGTCCCGTCTGGGCTACCTGCTGGACCTGGCGCCGAAGGACCTCGAGAAGGTCATCTACTTCGCCGCCTACATGATCACCTGGGTCGACGACGAGCGCCGCCAGCGCGACCTGCCGTCCCTGGAGGCGCACGTCTCGGTCGAGCGCCAGCAGATCGAGAACCGCCGCGACTCCGACCTCGAAGGCCGTGCCAAGAAGGCCGAGACCGACCTGGCCGAGCTGGAGGCCGAGGGCGCCAAGGCTGACGTGCGCCGCAAGGTGCGCGAGGGCGCCGAGCGCGAGATGAAGCAGCTGCGCGACCGCGCGCAGCGCGAGCTCGACCGCCTCGACGAGGTGTGGGCCCGCTTCAAGAACCTCAAGGTCCAGGACCTCGAGGGCGACGAGCTGCTCTACCGCGAGCTGCGCGACCGCTTCGGCACCTACTTCTCCGGCTCGATGGGCGCGGCGGCCCTCAAGGACCGCCTCGAGAACTTCGACCTGGCGGAGGAGTCCGAGCGCCTGCGCGAGATCATCCGCACCGGCAAGGGCCAGAAGAAGACCCGTGCGCTGAAGCGCCTCAAGGTCGTCTCCGCGTTCCTGCAGACCACCAACAAGCCCAACGGCATGGTGCTGGACTGCGTCCCGGTCATCCCGCCGGACCTGCGTCCGATGGTGCAGCTGGACGGTGGCCGCTTCGCGACCTCCGACCTGAACGACCTGTACCGCCGCGTGATCAACCGCAACAACCGCCTGAAGCGCCTCCTCGACCTCGGTGCCCCCGAGATCATCGTGAACAACGAGAAGCGCATGCTCCAGGAGGCCGTCGACGCGCTGTTCGACAACGGCCGCCGCGGCCGTCCGGTCACCGGCCCGGGCAACCGCCCGCTGAAGTCCCTCAGCGACATGCTGAAGGGCAAGCAGGGTCGTTTCCGTCAGAACCTGCTCGGCAAGCGAGTCGACTACTCGGCCCGTTCGGTCATCGTCGTCGGCCCGCAGCTCAAGCTGCACCAGTGCGGTCTGCCGAAGGCCATGGCGCTGGAGCTCTTCAAGCCGTTCGTGATGAAGCGCCTGGTCGACCTGAACCACGCGCAGAACATCAAGTCGGCCAAGCGCATGGTCGAGCGCGCCCGTCCGGTCGTGTGGGACGTCCTCGAAGAGGTCATCGCCGAGCACCCGGTCCTGCTGAACCGTGCGCCCACCCTGCACCGCCTCGGCATCCAGGCCTTCGAGCCGCAGCTGGTCGAGGGCAAGGCCATCCAGATCCACCCGCTCGTCTGCACCGCGTTCAACGCGGACTTCGACGGTGACCAGATGGCCGTCCACCTGCCGCTCTCCGCGGAGGCGCAGGCCGAGGCCCGCATCCTGATGCTGTCCTCGAACAACATCCTGAAGCCGGCCGACGGTCGCCCCGTCACCATGCCGACCCAGGACATGGTGCTGGGCCTGTTCTTCCTCACCTCGGACCGCGACAACGTGAAGGGCGCCGGCCGCACCTTCTCGTCGACCGCCGAGGCGATCATGGCCTTCGACGCCCGCGACCTGGACGTCCAGGCCCCGATCGAGCTGCGCCTGCCGGCCGGCACCGTCCCGCCGCGCGGCTGGGCCGCTCCGGTGGACGAGGACGGCCAGCCGACCTGGTACGAGGGCGAGCCCTTCCGCCTGACCACCACCCTGGGCCGCGCGCTCTTCAACGAGCTGCTGCCCGAGGACTACCCGTTCGTCGACTACGAGGTGGGCAAGAAGCAGCTCTCCGCGATCGTCAACGACCTGGCGGAGCGCTACCCCAAGGTCGTCGTCGCGGCGACCCTGGACAACCTGAAGGCGGCCGGCTTCCACTGGTCGACCCGCTCGGGCGTCACCGTCTCGATCTCGGACGTCGTCGTCCCGCCGAACAAGCCCCAGATCCTCGAGGGCTACGAGGCGAAGGCGGAGAAGGTCCAGCGTCAGTACGAGCGCGGCCTGATCACCAACGACGAGCGCAAGCAGGAGCTCATCGGCATCTGGACCCAGGCGACCAACGAGGTCGCCGAGGCCATGAACGTGAACTTCCCGAAGACGAACCCCATCTTCATGATGGTCGACTCGGGTGCTCGCGGAAACATGATGCAGATGCGCCAGATCGCCGGTATGCGTGGTCTGGTGTCGAACGCCAAGAACGAGACCATCCCGCGACCCATCAAGGCGTCGTTCCGTGAGGGTCTCACCGTGCTGGAGTACTTCATCTCCACCCACGGTGCCCGTAAGGGTCTGGCCGACACCGCCCTCCGTACCGCCGACTCCGGCTACCTCACCCGTCGTCTGGTCGACGTCTCCCAGGACGTCATCATTCGCGAGGAGGACTGCGGCACCGAGCGCGGCCTGAAGCTGGCGATCGGCTCCGTGGGTGCGGACGGCGTGCTGCGCAAGGCCGACGACGTCGAGACCAGCGTGTACGCCCGCATGCTCGCCGAAGACATCACCATCGACGGCAAGCTGCTGGCCACCGCGAACACCGACCTCGGTGACGTGCTGATCGACGAGCTGATCCGCCACGGCATCGGCGAGGTCAAGACCCGCTCGATCCTGACCTGTGAGTCGGCCGTCGGCACCTGCGCCATGTGCTACGGGCGTTCGCTGGCCACCGGCAAGCTGGTCGACATCGGTGAGGCGGTCGGCATCATCGCCGCCCAGTCCATCGGTGAGCCCGGTACCCAGCTGACGATGCGTACCTTCCACACCGGTGGTGTGGCCGGTGACGACATCACCCAGGGTCTGCCGCGTGTCGTCGAGCTCTTCGAGGCCCGTACCCCCAAGGGTGTGGCCCCGATCTCGGAGGCCACCGGCCGGGCGCGGATCGAGGACACCGAGAAGACCCGCAAGATCGTCATCACCCCGGACGACGGCAGCGACGAGATCGCCTACCCGGTCTCCAAGCGTGTGAAGCTGCTGGTCAGCGAGGGCGAGGCGGTCGAGGTCGGCCAGAAGCTGACCATGGGTGCCACCAACCCGCACGACGTCCTGCGCATCATGGGCCAGCGTGCCGTCCAGGTCCACCTGGTCGCCGAGGTCCAGAAGGTCTACAACTCGCAGGGCGTGTCGATCCACGACAAGCACATCGAGATCATCATCCGGCAGATGCTCCGCCGCGTGACGATCATCGAGTCGGGCGACGCCGAGCTGCTCCCGGGCGAGCTCGTCGAGCGCGGCCGCTTCGAGACCGAGAACCGTCGTGTGGTCGCCGAGGGCGGTCACCCCGCCTCCGGCCGTCCGCAGCTGATGGGTATCACCAAGGCCTCGCTGGCCACCGAGTCCTGGCTGTCGGCCGCCTCCTTCCAGGAGACGACCCGGGTCCTCACCGACGCGGCGATCCACGCCAAGTCGGACCCGCTGCTGGGCCTCAAGGAGAACGTCATCCTCGGTAAGCTCATCCCGGCCGGTACGGGTCTGCCCCGCTACCGCAACATCCGGGTCGAGCCGACCGAAGAGGCCAAGGCCGCGATGTACTCGGCCGTCGGCTACGACGACTACGACCTGTCGCCCTTCGGCGCCGGCTCCGGCCAGGCCGTTCCGCTGGACGACTACGACTACGGCCCGTACACCGGCTGAGTCCCCCTCCTCGCCCGTCATCGGGCAGGAGTGGCCCAGGTCACTGATCGCAGGGCGGTCACCCCTCACGGGGTGGCCGCCCTGCGGCGTTTCCGGGCTGCGGGGCCGCGGGGCCGCGGGTTCCGAGCCGAGGGCGGCGGGCCGGCGGCTCACCCGTGCGGGGGAGGGGCAGGAACCGCTCCGGGGAGGGAGGTGGGGGAGGGCGCGGGCGGGGGAGGGTTCTCGGTGTCGGGATGACGGGCTTGCGAAGGGGGCCGGGGATGAAGCGGGTACTGGGCGCGATGGCGATCACGGCGGGGGTGCTGGCCGGGATGTCGGGCTGTCTGCCGATCGGGGACGACCAGGAGCACCGGACGGTCGGCTACGGGGTGGCGGAGCCGGTCAGGGAGCTGGTGGTCGAGGGGGAGAACGGCGGTGTGGTGGTGAACGGCGGCGGTGACGCCGTGCACGTCGTCGAGAACCAGAACTACCGGGGGGACGCGCCGAAGAGCACGCACGAGGTCAAGGACGGCGTGCTCCGGCTGACGTACGACTGCGACCACTGCGGGATCGGGTACACCGTGCAGGTGCCGGCCGGGACCAAGGTGCGGGTGAAGGAGACCAACGGCGGGATCAAGCTGACCGGGCTGGCCGCCGAGGTGGAGGTGGACGTCAAGAACGGCGGGGTCGAGGCGAGCGGGCTGACCTCCCCGCGGGCGAAGCTGACCGCGGTGAACGGCGGGGTGCGGGCCGATTTCGCGGCCGCGCCGTCGAAGGTGGAGGCGACGACCTCGAACGGCGGCGTGCGGGTCACGGTGCCGACCGGGGAGGCGTACGCGGTGGACGCGCACGCCTCGGTCGGCGGGGTGGACGTGGGCATCCCCTCGCAGCAGGGGGCGGCGCGCAGTATCACCGCTCGGGCGGAGACCGGCGGCGTGACGGTCAGCGGTGCCTGACCGGGCCGTACCGGAGGCCCTGCCGGTAGGGCATGATCTTCTCCGCGGGGGCGGTGTCCCCGGCTACGGGGGAGGTAGCGGGGTGGAGCGTGCGTCGGGCCGGTCGAACCGGCCGGCCGGGCTGGGGCCGTACGTGCTGGACCCGCTGCTGGCGGTGGCCGCGGCCGGGGTCGCGGTGTGGGCGGTGTCCCAGGACGAGACGGCCCGGCCGTGGTGGATCTACCTGCTCGCGGTGACGACCGCCCTGCCGCTGCCCTGGCGGCGCCGGGGACCGCTGACGGTGCTGCTGCTGGCGACGGCGCCGGCGCTGGTGATCTCGGTCGTGGCGCACTCGGCGAACCCCCAGGTGCCGCTGTCCGGGGTGATCGCCCTGTACACGGTGGCGGAGCGCTCCTCGGACCGGATGCGGTGGAGCGTGCTGGCCGTGGTGGTGGCCGGCAACGTCCTCGGCACCCACTCGCCGAACGGCGCGCTGTTCAGCCTCGTCACCTCCGTCGGCACCTTCGTCTTCGGCTCGCTGGTGCGTGCCCAGCGGCAGTTGGCCCGGGTGCAGGCGGAGCGGGCCCGGGAAGCCGGTGAGCGGGCGGCGAGCGACGCGGCGCGGGCGGTCGCGGAGGAGCGGGCCAGGATCGCCCGGGAGATGCACGACATCCTGGCGCACGCCGTCTCGTTGATGGTGATCCAGGCCGAGGCCGGGCCGGTGGTGGTGCGCAGCGATCCGGACCGGGCGATCCGCGCGTTCGACGCCATCGGTGACGCCGGCCGGGACGCGATGGTCCAACTGCGGAGAGTGCTCGGCGTGTTGAAGGATCCGGAGGCGGGCCGGCAGCTGGCGCCGCAGCCCCGGCTGGCCGAACTCGCCGACGTGGCCGAGCGGGTGCGCGGAGCCGGCCTGCGGGTCGAGATCGAACTCCCCGACGGGAAGGGCGGGTTGCCCGCCGACGTGGAAGCTGCGGCGTACCGGATCGTGCAGGAGGCGCTGACCAACACGGTCAAGCACGCCGGGGCCGACCGGGCGGCGGTCCGGGTCCGGCGGACCGGGGAGGTGTTGGAGGTCGTGGTCTCCGACAACGGCCACGGGGTGCCGCCGACGGCCGGCCGTGCGGTGGTCGGCTGGTCCGGCGGGCGCGGGCTGGTCGGCATCCGCGAGCGGGCGGCGGCCTGCGGCGGGCGGGCCGAGGCCGGCCCGGGACCGGAGGGAAGGGGTTTCGTGGTGAGCGCCCGGCTGCCGCTGCAGGCGGGCGGAAGAGCGGAAGGGGTGGGCGGATGACGCCGATTCGGGTGGTCGTCGCGGACGACCAGGAGCTGGTGCGGGCCGGGTTCGGGATGATCCTGGACGCGCAGCCGGACATCGAGGTGGTGGCCGAGGCGGCCGACGGTGCCGAGGCGGTGGAAGCGGTCCGCGCGCACGGCCCCGACGTGCTGCTGCTGGACGTCCGGATGCCGGTGATGGACGGGCTGGAGGCCGCCCGCCGGGTGTGCGCGGAGTTCCCGTCCACCAAGGTGATCATGCTGACCACCTTCGACATCGACGACTACGTCTTCGACGCGCTGTACGCGGGGGCCAGTGGCTTCCTGCTGAAGGACGTCCGGCGGGACGACCTGGCGCACGGGGTGCGCATGGTCGCCTCGGGGGAGGCGCTGCTCGCTCCCTCGGTGACCAGGCGGCTGATCGGCGAGTTCGCCGCCCGGCGGCCGGGGGCGCCGGAGCGGGCGGTGCGTCCGCCGTCCAAGCTGCTGGAGCAGCTGACCCTGCGCGAGCAGGAGACGCTGCGGCTGATCGCGCGCGGGCTGTCCAACGCCGAGATCGCGGCCGAGCTGGTGGTCAGCGAGCACACGGTGAAGACGCACGTCAGCAATGTGCTGGGCAAGCTCGGGCTGCGGGACCGGGTGCACGCGGTGGTGTTCGCGTACGAGGCGGGCGCGGTGGTGGTGGGGGAGTCCTGAGGGCCGGGGGTCCTGAGCGCCGGGGGTCCTGAGCTCCGGGGTCCTGTGGGCGGGGGTCCTGAGGCCCGGGTTCGGGGCGTGGGGTTCGGGGCGTGGGGTTCGGGGTGTGCGGGCTCCCGCGTGGCGGCGGGCTCCCTCGTGCGGGGGAGGCCGGGAGTTCGCCGGTGCGGGCGATCCGCGAGGAGAGCCCGGACCGGGAGGCTCTGGGGTGTCGGACAGGCCCACACCACTGGAGATCGTCAGATGAACGCCACTCGCGCCGCCCAGGCCACCCGAACCACCCGCACCGGTCGCGCCGCCCGGCCCGCCCGCACCGCGGACCTCACCCGCGTCACCCCGCTCGCCGTCGTGGGAGCCCCCGCCCTGATGGCCCTCTACGGCGGCATCCGCCTGGTGCCGGGCTCCCGCGAGCCGGGCCTCGGCTGGACGGCTGGTCACACCGCGATGTTCGCCGGACTGCTCCTCTTCGCCCCCGTCTTCCTCGCCCTGCGCCGCAAGCTCGCCCCGCACGGCACGGCCGGGCGGATCGCGGCCGGGGCGGCGACGGCGACCGCCTTCGTGGGGCTGCTCTGCTCGCTGGCGCAGATCGGGATCGACCTGGTCGTCGGCCTCGCGGCGGCGGACAAGGCCGAGCAGGCGCGGCTGTTCGACCGGGTGCAGGGCGTCCCCGGGGTCCTGCCGGCCGTCTACCAGGTCGGCCCGCTGCTCTTCTACGTCGGCCTGCTGGCGCTGCTGACCGCCGCCGCGGTCGGCCGCTCCCGGACGCTGCGCTGGTGGAGCCCGGTGCTGGTGCTGCTCGGCACCCTCGCCTCGGGGGTCGACCTGGCCCTCATCCCGCTCGCCGCCGCCTGCTACCTGGTCGCGCTGGCCCCGCTCGCCCGCCCGGCGTCCGCACCGCGGCCGGTGCTCGTCTGACCGCGGCGCGACGCCGCTCGGCCCGTCCGGAACACCGGCCCGCGCCGGATGAACGGCGACCCCGGCCCGCGCGCGGTGAACGGCAGCCCGGCCCGAGCGGGGTGAACAGCGGCCCCGGCCCGCGCCGGACGAGGCGGGCGTGCCCGCGGCCGTACCCGGATTTTCGGTGGCCGGGGGAGGGCCCGTGGCCGTAGCGTCCGGGCATGAACGCGAAGCGACCCCTGATCGCCGTGCTCACCGGCGCGGGCATCTCGACCGATTCCGGCATCCCCGACTACCGCGGCCCGCAGGGGTTGTGGCAGAAGGACCCGTCGGCGCAGGAGCTGGTCACCATCGGGCCGTACCGGGAGGATCCGGAGATCCGGCGGCGGGCCTGGCGGATGCGGCTGGAGACGGGCGCGCTGGCCGCAGAGCCGAACGCCGGGCACCGCGCGCTGGTCGACCTGGAGCGCTCCGGGCTGCCGCTGCGGGTGCTCACCCAGAACGTGGACGGGCTGCACCAGGCGGCCGGGCTGAGCGGCCGCAAGGTGCTCGAACTGCACGGCACCGCACGGGAGGTGCAGTGCCTGCGCTGCCGGGTGGTCGGCTCGATGGCGGACGTGCTGGCGCGGGTCGAGGCGGGCGAGCCGGACCCGGCGTGCCGGGAGTGCGGGGGGATCCTCAAGCCGCGGACGGTGATGTTCGGCGAGAACCTGGACCCGGAGGTGCTCGGGCAGGCCGACTCGATCGCGCGGGCCTGCGACGTCTTCGTCGCGGTCGGCACCAGCCTGCAGGTGTTCCCGGTGGCGGCGCTGCCGTACAACGCGGTGAAGACCGGGGCGCGGCTGATCATCCTGAACGCCGAGCCGACGCCGTACGACGAGGCGGCGGACGAGGTGATCCGGGAGCCGATCTCGGAGGCGCTGCCCGAGCTGGTGCGGCGGCTGGTGACGGAGCGCGCCTGAGCGGGCCGAGCGGGCCGAGCGACCGGGGGCCGAGGAGGCGGGGCCGGGGGCCGGGGTCGGGGGAACGGGCAAGGGCCGGAAGGGTCTTATCCACGGACGGACCGCCTGCGTACGATGATCCTTCCGGCTTCCCCTCACGGCCTGGAGTGATCGACCGATGACGACGACGGCGAAGTTCGACCCCTGGTCGGCGGCGTTCGTGGCCCACCCGTACGACGCGTACGCCGAGCTGCGCGCCCACGCGCCGGTGACGTACTTCGAGCCGACGAACCAGTGGCTCGTCTCACGCCACGAGGACGTCAGCGCGCTGCTGCGCGACCGACGGCTCGGCCGCACCTACACCCACCGCTTCAGCCACGCGGAGTTCGGCCGCCCCGAGCCCGACCCGGCGCACGAGCCCTTCCACACCCTGAACGACCACGGCCTGCTCGACCTGGAGGCGCCCGACCACACCCGGATCCGCCGGCTGGTCTCCAAGGCCTTCACCCCGCGCATGGTCGAGGGCCTGCGCCCGACCGTCCGGCGCCTGGCCGGCGAGCTGGTCGACGACCTGCTCGCGGCCGGCGGCGGCGACCTGATCGCCACCGTCGCCGAGCCGCTGCCGGTCGCCGTGATCGCCGAGATGCTCGGCGTCCCGGAGGGCGACCGGCACCTGCTGCGGCCGTGGTCCGCCGACATCACCGGGATGTTCGAACTCAACCCGACCGAGGAGACCGCCCGCCGGGCCGTCGCCGCGAGCACCGAGTTCTCCGACTACCTGCGCGCCCTGATCCGCGAGCGCCGGTCGGAACCGGGCGAGGACCTGATCAGCGCGCTCATCCGGGCCCAGGAGGGCTCCGACGCGCTCAGCGAGCAGGAAATGGTCTCCACCTGCGTGCTGCTGCTCAACGCCGGCCACGAGGCGACCGTCAACACCACCGGCAACGGCTGGTGGGCGCTGTTCCGCAACCCCGGTGAACTCGCCCGGCTGCGCGGCTCGGTGGACGAGCTGCTGCCCACCGCGATCGAGGAACTGATGCGCTGGGACACCCCGCTGCAGATGTTCGAGCGCTGGGTCCTGGACGACATCGAGGTCCGCGGCGTCACCATCCCGCGCGGCTCCGAGATCGCCCTGCTCTTCGGCTCCGCCAACCGCGACCCTGAGCGCTTCGCCGACCCCGACCGCCTCGACCTCGGCCGCACCGACAACCCGCACGTCACCTTCGGCGCCGGAATCCACTTCTGTCTGGGCGCCCCGCTTGCCAGACTGGAACTCACCGAGTCCTACGGCACCCTGCTGCGCCGGGCCCCGGGCCTGCGGCTCGTCCGCGAGCCCGAGTGGAACCCGGGCTACGTGATCCGCGGGCTCAAGGAACTGCCGGTCGAGGTCTGACGGGGCGACGGAACAGGGGGAAGTGCCGTGGGCAAGGCGACAGGAGCACTGCTGGGGCTGGCGATCGGGGACGCGATCGGCCGGGTGACGGAGTTCAGGACCGTCGAGGCGATCGCCGCCGACCATCCGGACTGGCGGCGGCTCCCGCTGCCCGCCAGGGCGTTGGTCACCGACGACACCCAGATGACGCTGGCCCTCGGCCGAGGCCTGCGCACCGCCCTGGCACGTGGGCCGCTGACCCCGCTGCGCCTGGAGCGGCCCGTCCGCGAGGAGTTCGTCGACTGGTGGCGCTCCCCGGAGAACAACCGCGCCCCCGGCATGACCTGCCTGCGTTCCTGCGAACGGCTGAGCCACGACGGGGTCCGCTGGCAGCAGGCGAGCGACGTCGGTTCCAAGGGCTGCGGCGCCAACATGCGGGTCGCCCCGATCGGGCTGGTCCGCGAACTGGACGCCCGACAGCTCGCCGGCGCCGCCCAGCTGCAGTCCGCGCTCACCCACGGCCACCCCACCGCGCTCGCCGCCAGCGACCTGACCGCGTACGCCGTCCGCAAGCTCGCCGAGGGCCTGCCGCCGGCCGACCTGCCCGCGGTGCTGCGGGCGTACGCGCTGGCGAGCCGGGAGCGGTACGACGAGTTCTGGCTCGGGGACCTCGCCGCCCACTGGTACGGCCCCTCGCCGCAGGCCGTCATCGCCCGCGGCTGGGACGACTGCCTGGCGGTGCTCGACCAGCTGGACGCCGCGCTCGCCGCCCCGGATCCGGAGGCCGACCCCTGCCTGGCCACCGGCGAGGGCTGGGTCGCCGAGGAGGCCTTCGGCACCGGCCTGCTCTGCTTCCTGCTGCTGCCGGACGACCCGGTGGCCGCCGTCCGCCGGGCCGCCTACTCCAGCGGTGACTCCGACTCCCTCGCCTGCCTGACCGGCGCCTTCGCGGGCGCCCACCACGGCGAGACGGTCTGGCCCGCCGAGTGGGTGGAGCGGATCGAGCACCGGGACGAGCTGCTGGAGCTCGGAGCGCTCTGGGACTGAGCGGAAGCGGGCGGGGACGGGCGGGACAGCCGGTCGCCGGGCGCCGGGGAACCGGTCCGTGGGGTCGCGCGTCGAAGGGCCATGACGAACCGCAGCACCGGAACCCGTCGTCCACCCCGTCGTCCGGCGGCGCTGCTCCTCGCCGCCGCGCTCGCCGCACCACTGCTCGCCGGGTGCGGCAGCAAGGGAGCCGCCGCGCCCGCGGAGCTCCGGGCCTCGGCGCCCGCGAGCCGCCCGGCGGCCGACCCGGCCCAGGTGGCCGCGACCGCGACCGCCACCGACGCCTTCGGCCTCGACCTCCTGCACACCCTCAGCGCGCGGCCCGACGCCGCCGGCCGCAACCTCGTCGTCTCGCCGTCCGGCCTGGCCACCGTGCTCGCCATGCTGCTGCCCGGTGCCCGCGGCGCCACCGCCGACGAGCTCGCCAAGGCCCTGCACACCGAACTCACCCCGCAGCAGTACGCCCTCGCCACCGGCGCGCTGAACCGCGGGACCCCCTCCGCCGGCGGACTCACCCTGCGCCAGAGCGACGACCTCTGGACCCAGCAGGGCTTCCCGGTGCAGCCGGACTACCTGGCCACCCTGGCCGCCGCCTTCGACACCGGCGTGCACCCCGTCGACTTCGCCAAGGACCCGGACGGCTCGCGCAAGAGCGTCAACGCGGCCGTGGAGAAGGCCACCGAGGGCCGCATCAAGGACCTCTTCGCCCCGAACACCATCACCCCGGCCACCCGGCTGGTGCTCACCGACGCGCTCTACCTCAAGGCCAAGTGGGCCTCCGCGTTCAAGCCCGCACAGACCGCCGACCGCCCGTTCCACAGGCTGGACGGCTCCGCCCCGGCCGTCCCCTCGATGAGCCAGACCGGCGAGTTCAAGTACGCCGAGGGCTCCGGCGGGATCGTCGGCGAACCCTGGCAGGCCGTCGAACTCCCTTACGCGGACGGCGGGTTGGTGATGGATCTGATCGTCCCCGCGCAGGGCGGCTTCGCGGCCTTCGACAAGGGCCTGGACCAGCCCCAGCTCGACCGGATCCTCGGTGCCCTCGCCGAGCGGCGCGTCGACCTGCAGCTTCCGCGCTTCCACTTCGACACGTCCAACGAGCTCACCCCGGCGCTGCGCTCGCTCGGCGTGAACGCGGTCTTCGACCGGGCCGACCTCAGCGGAATCGCCAAGGAACCGCTCGCCGTCAGCACCGTGGTGCAGAAGGCCACCGTCGAGGTCGACGAGGACGGCACGGTCGCGGCCGCGGGCAGCGGCGTCGGGGTCGCCGCGGCGGCCGCGCCGGCCCAGGACCAGACCGCCCAGCTGCACATCGACCGGCCGTTCCTGTTCCTGATCAGGGACACCCACGGCGGGCGGCCGCTGTTCCTGGGTCAGGTCGCCGACCCCGCGGCGCGGTAGTCACCGGGCCGGCGGGGTGCCGCGCGGAGGGGCACCCGGGTCGGCCGGGCGCCGAGGCGGCACCCGGGCGGCTCACCAGGCCGGGTAGCGCCCGCCGAGCCCCGGGTGGAGCGGGTCGCGGCTGCCGAACAGCACCAGCAGGTCGCCCGCGACCTGCCGCAGCTCGGCCCGCCCCTCGACCGCCCCGGCCCACTCGGCGGGCAGCGCCGAGGCACCGTACGCGGCCCCGACCAGGTTGCCGCAGACCGCGCCGGTCGAGTCGCTGTCGCCGGAGTGGTTGACCGACAGCAGCAGCGCGGTGCGCACCGGGTCGGGGTCGAGGGTGGCCGCCAGCAGCGAGTGCACCGCGATGGCCAGGCACTCCTCGGCGGTCCAGCCGAGCCCGACCCGCTCCACCGCCTCCGCCCCGGGCTCGGACTCCTGGGCGATCCGCACCGCCCGGGCCAGGGCCTGGACGGTCTCCTTGGACGAGGGCAGCTCGCGGATCTGCTCCACGGTCTCGCCGACCGCCGCCCACGGCTCCGTCCCGTTCACGAGCCGCTCGACCAGCGCCGCGAAGGCGCCCGCCGCGAGGTAGCCGGTCGGGTGCCCGTGGGTGAGCTGGGCGCACTGCACGGCCAGCCCGAAGGACTGCTCGACGCCCAGCCGGGCCAGCCCGAACGGCGCCGAGCGCATCACCGTGCCGCAGCCCTTGGACCCGGGGTTGACCGGCCCCGGCCGCCCGATCGCGGACGGCGCCTCGAACACCGGGTGCTCGGACACCCCGCTCAGACAGGCGTTGCCCGGCGCCCGCCGCGCGTACAGGAACGGCTGGCGCAACAGCCAGCCGTCGTACGGGCGGGGCTGCGGCTCGGTGTCGGGCGCGGGCTGGTACTGCGTCATCAGCCAGCGCCGGTAGGCGCCGTGGACGGCCTCCGGTACCGAACCGCCACCGCCCGTCCAGCCGCGGACGAAGCCGCGGATCAGGCCCTCGGCGGTGAACAGCGTCATCTGGGTGTCGTCGGTGACCTCGACCGGACCCGGTCCGGCCGGCAGCGCGGTCACACCCGCCGGCCCGTACCGGTCCTGGATCTGGTGGAGCTGCTGGAACTCCACCGGCCAGCCCAGCGCATCGCCGATCGCTCCGCCGAGCAGCGCTCCGCGCACCCGGTCCCGGTACCCCGACTCGGCAGCCGGCTCCGTCACGTCGAATCCCCCTTGGTTCGTGGCGGATTAGTTTCTATCAGGTCTCCGGGTGGCACTACCGGCGGATCTGCCCGGCGCGCCCGTGCAGCGCGGCCCGGTCGGCGGCGGCGCGTCCGGCCGCCCAGCCCTCGCCGTCGCTGACCCGGACCCGCTGGGAGACCAGCTTCGGGAACAGCCGGCCGACCTCGTCGTCCACCGCCTCCGAGCGGGCGGCGAGCGCGGGCAGCAGCCGCTCGTCCGGCAGCAGCTGCTCCTCGGTGCCGTCCTCGCGCAGGTGCCGGCCGGCCGCGGCGGCAGTGGTGGTCCGCTCGGTGGCGGCGGTCAGCCGCTCGCGGATCCGCGCCGCGTAGGCGACCAGGAAGGACTGCCGGAACGCCTTGCTGCGCGAGTCCCGGCGGGAGCCCGCCTTGTTGAGCGCGTGGGTGGCCTGCACCAGCAGCGAGGTGTAGAGCAGTTCGACGCCGTCCAGGTCGCCGTCGAACCCGACCACCGTGCAGAAGCCGAACTCCTTCGCCCACACCACCCGGCACCGGTTGGCCACCGCGACGGCGTCCAGCAGCATCGTCTTGGGGCCCTCGTACGGGTTGTCCACCCCGATCCGCAGGGCCGCCGGGGTGTCCCGGTCGGCACCGGTCGCGGCCAGCAACGCGTCGTCGATGCTGTGCTGGGCCATCAGCTGCTGGGCCTTGGCGGTCAGCGCCTCGGCCTCCTCCGGGTACTCGGTGGACTCGGCCTTCGCCAGCAGCGCCCGGATCCGGGCCAGCATCCGCGGCTCGCCGGTCGCCGCTCCGGCGTGCTGCGGTCCGGTGCGCGGCGTTCCCGAGTGCGGCGACCTGCCCGCCTGCCCGGGAGCGGGTCCGACCGGGGCGATCGGCGGCAGCCGGCCCCAGGTGCGCAGCAGCTCCAGGGCGGCGGTGGCGAGCGCGAAGCGGTCCAGCCGGTGCCGGTGGGCGAAGGCGCCGAGGTACTGCTCGTCGGCGGGCCACCAGACCTCGGCCTCCAGCTCGCGCAGCTGCTCCCGCCAGCGCCGGTCGAGTGCCGCCGCGGCGTGGCGGCGGTCCTCGGCGGCGATCAGGTCCACCGCGAGCGCCAGGTGGACGGGCTTCAGCTCGCGCCGTACCACCCGCACCAGGTCCGCCGGGCGCCACCCGGCCGACCAGCAGCGGCCGACGGCGGTGTCCGCGTACCCCAGCACCGCCCGGCTGACCGCCGACCACTGCGCGGCCGAGGCGGCCAGCAGCGACGCCCCGGTGTCCAGCGCCAGGTCCAGCCCCTCCTCCGGTGCCGTCAGCACCGACCGCACCGCCTGCTCCAGCAGCGGCCCGGCGTCCCCGCCCTGCTGCGCGCGCTTGCCCACGGTGTGTCCCTGCTCTCCTCGACGGCCCGGTTCCTCCTGCCCATGATGCCGGAGCGCCCGGGGAGGACCGGAGCGGCCGGGAACGGCCGGTGCGCCCGGGAACGGCCGGGGCGGACGGCGGGGGAGCGGAGGAACAGGGCACGGACGGCGGCGCCCGGCCCCGGGGCGGGACCGGGCGCCGGGCGGCACGGTTCGGCTCAGCGCTCGACGGCCTTGGCCAGGATCTCCGGGGTGCGTTCCAGCAGCCGGGTGGCCGCCAGCCGGATGCCGAGGACGGCGACCAGGGCGCCGTAGAGCGGGCCGATCAGCAGGACCGGCCAGGTCGGTCCGTCCGAGAGCAGCGCCCAGCCGAGGTAGCCGCCCACCGGCAGGGTGAGCAGCGCGACGCCGAACATCGAGCCGAACGAGTTGAGCATGATCAGCCCGCCCTGGCCGGGGGCGGCGTTGCGCATCGGGTTGCTGTCGGCCGGCATGGTGTACGGCACCAGCACGCTGAACATCGCGCCGAGCGCCACTCCGCAGCCGAGCAGCGCGCACGCGAGGCCGAGGGCGGACGGCAGCTCGGCCCATCCGCCGGTGACGGCGGCCAGCGCGATCCCGAGCACCAGCGTGACCGGGATCGCGTACGACAGCACCGCGTACGCCCGGCCGCGCAGTTCGTCCCGGGCGTCGGCCGGGGTGCGCAGGGTGGCGGCGACCATCCAGAACGCCGAGCCGTCCATGCCGAACAGGTTGAGCATCTGCAGCCCGAGGAACATCCCGGTCATCGCCAGCAGGTAGACGCTCGCCCAGCCCTGGACCATCGACAGCAGGCAGACCACCGCCGTCATGCCGATGCTGGTGAACAGCGCGGCCTTGGCCCGCGGCTCGCGCCAGGCGTACCGCAGGTGGCGCTGCATCACCGCGCCGGTCCTGCCCTCGGGCAGGAAGGACCAGCCGCGCGAGCGCTGGACCCCGCGGGCCACCTCCAGGGTGGAGGAGTCGGCGGTGACCATCAGCTCCTGCAGGCTGCCGCGCCACCAGCGCAGCAGCAGTGCCAGCAGCACGAGGGCCGCGGCGAGCTGCAGCAGCGCGAGCCCGTACCGGCCCTCGGCGGCGGTGCGCGGGGCGTCCGCCGCGCTGATCGGCGGGATCCAGCGCAGCACGGAGGCGATCGGCTTCAGCGGGCTGAGGTCGATGTTCTGGCCGGGACGGCCGAAGACACTCTGCGAACCGACGTTGGCGGCCTGGATCAGCAGCGCGAAGGCCAGCCCGCCGAAGATCGCGAAGTCCTTGCCGCGCCGGCTGGACAGCATCCGGGCGTTGCCGGCCGCGACTGCCCGGGAGAGCGTGACCAGGCAGAGCACCGCCAGCGGCACGCCGACCACGGCGACCGCGGCCGAGGCGCCGCCGCCCGCGCCGGCCAGCACCGCGCCGGTCACCAGAACCAGGTTGGTCAGCGGGCCTGGCCCGATCAGCGCGGCCAGCAGCGTGCCGCGCAGCAGCGGGCCGGGCCGCAGCGGCAGCATGGTGAGCCGGGTCGGGTCGGCGCTCTCGTCGCTGGAGAACAGGAACAGCGGCAGGGCGGCCCAGCCCAGGGTCAGCACGCCGAGCAGCATCACCCCGGCGTCCCCGGAACCGGCGAAGCGCCCGTTCAGCGCGGCCATGGCGACGGCGATGCCGCTCGCGAAGGCCAGGCCGAGGAGGCCGCCGATCACGTAGACGGCGGTCCGGCCGGGGCTGCGCCGCAGCCCGTTGCGCAGCAGCCGCAGCTTGAGTGCCACCAGGGCGCGGACCACCGTCCGCCCGTCCGGCACCGCGTGGGGTGCGGCCGCACTCACTGCCCGCCCCCGAACTGCCCGCCGCCGACCGGGCCGCCCGCGACCGGGCCGCCTGCGACGGGGCCGCCCGCGACCGGGCCGCCCGCGACCGGGCCGTCCGCGACCGGGCCGCCCGTGGCAGGACCGTCCCCGCCCCGGCCGCCGCCGAGCCAGCCGAGCGCCTGCCCGTCGTCCTCGCGGACGCCGATCAGGTCGAGGAAGGCCTCGTGCAGGCTGCGCCCGTCCCGTACCGAGTCCAGCGGGCCCTGGGCGATCACCCGGCCCGCGTTGACCACCGCGACCCAGTCGCAGAGCTGCTCGACCAGTTCCATCACGTGGCTGGAGAAGACGACCGTGGAGCCGGCCGCCGCGTACCGCTTGAGCACGCCGCGGATGGTCTGGGCGGAGACCGGGTCGACGCCCTCGAAGGGCTCGTCGAGGAACAGCACGTCGGGGTTGTGCAGCAGCGCGGCGGCCAGCCCGATCTTCTTGCGCATACCGGTGGAGTAGTCGGCGACCAGCTTGTCGGCGTCCCGGCCGAGGTCCAGGACGGCCAGCAGTTCCTCGGCCCGGCGGTCCACCTCGGCGCCGGGCAGGCCGCGCAGCCGGCCGGTGTACTGCAGCAGTTCGCGCCCGCTGAGCCGCTCGAACATGCGCAGGCCCTCGGGCAGGATGCCGATCCGTGCCTTGACCTCGACCGGGTCGGCCCAGACGTCGGTCCCGTGGACCAGGACGGTGCCCTGGTCGGGCCGGAGCAGTCCGGTGGCCATGGAGAGCGTGGTGGTCTTCCCGGCGCCGTTCGGGCCGACCAGGCCGATGAACGAGCCCGCCGGCAGCTCCAGGTTCAGCCCGGCCACGGCGGCCTGGGTGCCGAAGTGCTTCCACAGTCCGCGGATGCTGACGGCGGACGGGGCGCCTGGTTCGGGGTGGTCGGAGGACGGTGCTGCTGACGCCTGCATGCGGCCTTCTCGGTTCGTGGTGGACGTGACTCCCGGGTTTCAGCGTGTCACTGCCCGGACGGGCTGTCGCCCGAGTTGAGGATCCCCTGAGCCTGTCCGCCGAACGGGTGAGGCGCGCCGCTCGGATTTCCCGTTCCGACAGCTACTGGGCCGAATTGGCAACTACTCAGTTCGCCTGTTCGTCCTGCACTATGAGGACGAGTGAGGGTGCGCGGGGGTGCCGCGGTACCGGGAGGTGGCGGATGTCCGTTCAACCGTGGGGCGAACCCGGTCCCGGCCACGAGTACGGCCACGGCCGGGAGCCCGGTCGGCACGGCCACGGCCACGGCCACGGCCCGGATCGTCGGCCGCTCGTCGGCTGGCAGCCGGCCGCGGTCCCGGCCCCGTCCCCGCAGGACGCGATGCGGGCGGGCCACGCGGACCGCGACCGCACGGTCGACGTGCTGAAGGCCGCGTTCGCCGAGGGTCGGCTGTCCGTCCAGGAGTACGAGCAGCGGCACGAGGCCGCGGCCGGCGCGCAGACCTACGGCCAGCTGGCCGCGCTGGTGGCGGACCTGCCCGTCGGCCCGATGGTGACGCCCGCCCCGGCCGGCCCGCCGGTTCCGGCCACCTTCCTGCCCGCCGCGCCCCCGCCGGCCCGCCCCACCAGCGTGCTGGCGGTGGTCTCCCTGCTCTCCAGCCTGATCGGCCTGTCCCTTCCGGCGGTGGTCACCGGCCACATCGCCCGCTCGCAGATCCGGCAGCGCAACATGGACGGCGACTGGGCGGCGGTCGTCGGGCTGGTCATCGGGTACATGGGCTCGGCGTTCTGGACCCTGCTGATCCTGGCGGGCATCGCCTGAGCCGGTCGGCCCGGCCCGGTGCTCCGGTGGCGACCGGTCGGCGACTGTGGTAGAGCGGGTGGAGACGGCCCGACACCGGGCGGTCACGTGCGGGACACCCGCGTGACGCCCGGCCGAAGGCGGCGACCTGCGGCGTTGCATTTGTTTTGACCGCGCCCCATGCGCTAGGTACGCTCTGACCTTGTGCCTGGGGTGTCCCCGGGTCCTTGTGCGTGCATGCACACCGGTCGCCGCGCCGAGCCGGAGCGCTTTCCAGCGCCCCGCGCGTAGAGCGCCGTCGCTGTACATCAGCCATGGGATTCCGTGCCGGAAAAAGCCCAACACACCCGACCGCGTGGGTCGACCACGGGGCCGTGTGCGAGGGAGACACCGCAGGTTAGTTCCACCAAGCCTTGGCACACAGAAAACGGAGAAACGGTGCCTACGATCCAGCAGCTGGTCCGAAAGGGCCGGCAGGACAAGGTCGAGAAGAACAAGACTCCCGCGCTGAAGGGCTCCCCGCAGCGCCGTGGGGTCTGCACGCGTGTGTACACGACCACCCCGAAGAAGCCGAACTCGGCGCTTCGTAAGGTCGCCCGTGTGCGCCTCACCAGCGGGATCGAGGTCACCGCTTACATCCCGGGCGAGGGCCACAACCTGCAGGAGCACTCCATCGTGCTGGTGCGCGGTGGTCGTGTGAAGGACCTTCCTGGTGTCCGCTACAAGATCATCCGCGGTTCGCTCGACACCCAGGGTGTCAAGAACCGCAAGCAGGCCCGCAGCCGCTACGGCGCCAAGAAGGAGAAGTAAGAATGCCTCGTAAGGGCCCCGCCCCGAAGCGCCCGGTCATCATCGACCCGGTTTACGGCTCCCCGGTCGTCACCCAGCTGGTCAACAAGATCCTGCTGCACGGCAAGCGCTCCACCGCCGAGCGGATCGTCTACGGCGCCCTCGAGGGCGTTCGTGAGAAGACCGGCGCGGACCCGGTCGTCGCGCTGAAGCGTGCGCTGGAGAACGTCAAGCCGGCCCTCGAGGTCAAGTCCCGCCGTGTCGGTGGCGCGACCTACCAGGTTCCGGTCGAGGTCCGTCCGGGCCGCGCCAGCACCCTGGCGCTGCGCTGGATGGTCGGTTACTCCCGCGCCCGTCGCGAGAAGACCATGACCGAGCGCCTGATGAACGAGATCCTCGACGCCAGCAACGGCCTGGGCGCTTCCGTGAAGCGTCGCGAGGACACCCACAAGATGGCCGAGTCCAACAAGGCCTTCGCGCACTACCGCTGGTAGTCCCTACCCCGTCACTAGACAGAGAGAGAACGAGCCACCATGGCTGCAACCTCCCTTGACCTCGCCAGGGTCCGCAACATCGGGATCATGGCGCACATCGACGCGGGCAAGACCACCACCACCGAGCGGATCCTGTTCTACACCGGTGTCTCGTACAAGATCGGTGAGGTCCACGATGGCGCTGCCACCATGGACTGGATGGAGCAGGAGCAGGAGCGCGGCATCACGATCACGTCGGCCGCGACGACCTGTCACTGGACGGTCGACGACGTCGACAACACCATCAACATCATCGACACCCCGGGTCACGTCGACTTCACCGTCGAGGTGGAGCGTTCGCTGCGCGTCCTCGACGGTGCGGTGACGGTGTTCGACGGTGTCGCCGGTGTCGAGCCCCAGTCCGAGACCGTGTGGCGGCAGGCTGACCGCTACGGCGTCCCGCGCATCTGCTTCATCAACAAGCTGGACCGCACGGGCGCGAACTTCTTCTTCTGCGTGCAGACCATCGTGGACCGCCTCGGCGCCACCCCGCTGGTCATGCAGCTCCCGATCGGTGCCGAGGCGGACTTCCAGGGCGTCGTCGACCTGGTCCGCATGAAGGCGCTGGTCTGGTCGGCCGAGGCCGCCAAGGGCGAGATGTACGACATCGTCGACATCCCGGCCGAGCTGCAGGAGCAGGCGGACGAGTACCGCACCCAGCTGATCGACACCGTCTCGAACATCAGCGACGAGATCATGGAGCTCGCCCTCGAAGAGGCCGAGATCCCGGTCGAGCTGCTGCAGGACGTCATCCGCAAGGGCACCCTGAACTCGGACTTCACCCCGATCTTCTGCGGTACCGCCTTCAAGAACAAGGGCGTTCAGCCCCTGCTCGACGCGGTCGTCAAGTACCTGCCGTCGCCGCTGGACATCGGCTCGGTCGAGGGCACCAAGCCCAACGACGCCGAGGTCAAGATCTCCCGCAAGGCGTCGGACGACGAGCCGCTGTCCGCGCTGGCGTTCAAGATCATGTCCGACCCGCACCTGGGCAAGCTCACCTTCGTCCGGATCTACTCCGGTCGCCTGGAGTCCGGCACCTCGGTGCTGAACGCCGTCAAGGGCAAGAAGGAGCGCATCGGCAAGATCTACCGCATGCACGCGAACAAGCGTGAGGAGATCGAGTCGGTGGGCGCCGGCGACATCGTCGCCGTCATGGGCCTGAAGCAGACCACCACCGGTGAGACGCTGTCCGACGAGAAGCAGCCGGTCATCCTGGAGTCCATGGACTTCCCGGCCCCGGTCATCCGCGTCGCGATCGAGCCCAAGTCCAAGGGTGACCAGGAGAAGCTGGGTGTCGCCATCCAGCGTCTCGCCGAGGAGGACCCGTCCTTCCAGGTCAACACGGACGACGAGACCGGCCAGACCATCATCGCGGGTATGGGCGAGCTGCACCTCGAGGTGCTGGTCGACCGTATGAAGCGTGAGTTCAAGGTCGAGGCCAACGTCGGCAAGCCGCAGGTCGCGTACCGCGAGACGATCCGTCAGGCCGTCGAGCGCATCGACTACACCCACAAGAAGCAGACCGGTGGTTCCGGTCAGTTCGCCAAGGTGCAGATCGCGATCGAGCCGCTCGAGCAGGCCGAGGGCTACGAGTTCGTCAACAAGGTCACCGGTGGCCGCGTTCCGCGGGAGTACATCCCGTCGGTCGACGCCGGTTGCCAGGAGGCCATGGAGTTCGGCATCCTCGCCGGCTACCCGCTGCAGGGTGTCCGCGTGAGCCTGCTGGACGGCCAGGCGCACGACGTCGACTCCTCCGAGCTCGCGTTCAAGATCGCCGGTTCGATGGCCTTCAAGGAAGGCGCGAAGAAGGCCAAGCCGGTCCTTCTCGAGCCGATGATGGCCGTCGAGGTCACCACGCCCGAGGACTACATGGGCGACGTGATCGGCGACATCAACTCTCGCCGTGGCCAGATCCGGTCCATGGACGAGCGTCACGGTGCCCGCGTCGTCACGGCGCTGGTGCCCCTCTCCGAGATGTTCGGCTACGTCGGTGACCTGCGCAGCAAGACCTCTGGTCGCGCCAGCTACTCGATGCAGTTCGACTCGTACGCCGAGGTCCCCAAGGCCGTGGCTGAGGAGATCATCGCCAAGTCCAAGGGCGAGTAGGTCCGGCTCTGTCGGCCTCGGAATCAGTCCGACATTCGGGATGATTTCGACCCCTTAGGCTATGAGGAGGCGACCCGGGAGGATCCGGACGGATCCTCCCGGGGCCTCCGGCCCCCACCCGCGGGACGGTACGAGGTGCTTCCGGCATCACGGACCAAGCCCGATACAAGACCAACTGACGTCAGCACGGCGTACAGGATCTGTCCTCAGGAGGACTGCAGTGGCGAAGGCGAAGTTCGAGCGGACGAAGCCCCACGTCAACATCGGCACCATCGGTCACATCGACCACGGTAAGACGACCCTTACCGCGGCCATCACCAAGGTGCTGCACGACGCGTACCCGGAGATCAACCCCTTCACGCCGTTCGACCAGATCGACAAGGCGCCGGAGGAGCGGCAGCGCGGTATCACCATCTCGATCGCGCACGTCGAGTACCAGACCGAGGCGCGTCACTACGCCCACGTCGACTGCCCGGGTCACGCGGACTACATCAAGAACATGATCACCGGTGCGGCCCAGATGGACGGTGCGATCCTCGTCGTCGCCGCCACCGACGGCCCGATGCCGCAGACCAAGGAGCACGTCCTCCTGGCCCGCCAGGTCGGCGTCCCCTACATCGTCGTCGCCCTGAACAAGGCCGACATGGTGGACGACGAGGAGATCCTGGAGCTCGTCGAGCTCGAGGTCCGTGAGCTCCTCTCCGAGTACGAGTTCCCGGGCGACGACCTGCCGGTCGTCCGCGTCTCCGCGCTGAAGGCGCTGGAGGGCGACAAGGAGTGGGGCGAGAAGCTCCTCGGCCTCATGCACGCGGTCGACGAGAGCATCCCGACCCCGGCCCGCGCCGTGGACCAGCCGTTCCTGATGCCGATCGAGGACGTCTTCACGATCACCGGTCGTGGCACCGTCGTCACCGGTCGTATCGAGCGTGGCATCCTCAAGGTCAACGAGACTGTCGACATCATCGGCATCAAGGAGACCAAGACCACCACCACGGTCACCGGCATCGAGATGTTCCGCAAGCTGCTCGACGAGGGCCAGGCCGGTGAGAACGTCGGTCTGCTCCTCCGTGGCATCAAGCGCGAGGACGTCGAGCGCGGCCAGGTCATCATCAAGCCGGGTTCGGTTACGCCGCACACCGACTTCGAGGCCCAGTCCTACATCCTGTCGAAGGACGAGGGTGGCCGCCACACCCCGTTCTTCAACAACTACCGCCCGCAGTTCTACTTCCGTACCACGGACGTGACCGGCGTCGTGACCCTCCCCGAGGGCACCGAGATGGTCATGCCGGGCGACAACACCGCCATGACGGTCGCGCTGATCCAGCCGATCGCCATGGAGGAGGGCCTGAAGTTCGCCATCCGTGAGGGTGGCCGCACCGTCGGCGCCGGCCAGGTCACCAAGATCATCAAGTAATTGACGATCTGACCTGCCTGCCCCGTACAGGCTGAGTCCGAAGGGCCCCGCGCACCGCACGGTGCGCGGGGCCCTTCGGCGTCTCACGGGGCACTCACCGGAGCGCGCCTCCTTTCAGGGGCCGCTCATCGCAGACTGTTATGGTCGGGCCACCAACCAGCCCCGCCGTCGCGGAAAGTGGGACCAACGCATGTCAACGGCACCGCTGTTGTCGGTCGTGATGCCGATCTACAACGAGCAGGAGGCGCTCCCGCTGACCGTGGAACGGCTGCGGCCGATCCTCGACGGGCTCGGCGTCACCTACGAGGTGGTCGGCGTCGACGACGGGAGCACCGACGCGACCCCGGTGCTGATGCAGAAGATCCGCCAGGACTGGCCGGAGTTCCGCATCGTCCGCTTCGCCCGCAACTCCGGCCACCAGGCCGCCCTCACCGCCGGCATCCACCGCGCCTTCGGCGACTACGTCGTCTCCATCGACGCGGACCTGCAGGACCCGCCGGAGAAGATCCCCGAGATGCTGGAGCTCGCCCGCGAGCAGGGCCTCGACATCGTCTACGGCGTCCGCGGGGACCGCGGCACCGACACCTTCTTCAAGCGGCACACCGCCGGCGCCTACTACTGGCTGATGCGCAAGCTGGTCGGCAAGCGGATGCCCAACCAGGCCGGCGACTTCCGGCTGCTCAGCCGGGCCGCCGTGAACGCGCTGAAGGCGATGCCCGAGCACCAGCCGGTCTACCGGCTGCTGGTGCCGTGGCTGGGCTTCCCCAGCGGCGAAGTGGTCTACGTGCGCGAGGAGCGGGTCGCGGGCAGCACCCACTACCCGCTGTCCAAGATGGTCCGGCTGGCGCTGGACAGCGTCACCAACTTCTCCGCGGCCCCGCTGCGGCTGGCGACCTGGCTCGGGCTGTTCAGCTTCCTGGTCTGCATCGCGCTGGCGCTCTACACCACGATCGCGTACGCGCTCGGCTCCACCGTGCCGGGCTGGTCCTCGCTGTTCATAGGGATGCTGTTCATCGGCGCCGTCCAGCTGGTCTGCGTGGGACTGCTCGGCGAGTACGTCGGCCGGATCTACTCGGCGGTCCAGGCCCGGCCCGCCTACTTCGTCGGCTACGACTCGGCCGAGGAGCCGGACCGGTACGGTACGGGCGAGTGAACGAGATCCTCTCCGCGGACCGGGACGAGCACGACGATCACGGCGCGCACCACGGGCAGCACGGGCACGACGGCCGGGACGAAGAAGCCGCCGGCCCGCGAACGGTCCGGCGGCAGCTGCCGTCCTTCCTGGTCATCGGGGTGCTGAGCACCCTCTTCTACCTGGCGCTGTTCGTCGCCCTGCGCCTGGTCGCCTCCTCGCAGGTGGCCAACCTGGTCGCGCTGGCCGTCAGCGCGGTGGCCAACACCGCGGCCAACCGCCGCTTCACCTTCGGCATCACCGGCTCGGACGGCGCGGTGCGCCACCAGCTGCAGGGCCTGGTGGCGTTCCTGATCGGGCTCGGCCTCAGCAGCGGTGCCCTGGCGCTGCTCGGCGCGGCGGTGCCGCACGCGTCCCGTGCGGTGGAGGTGACCGGGCTCGTGGCGGCGAACGGTCTCGCCACCGTGGCCCGGTTCGTCCTCCTCAAACTGTGGGTCTTCAGGAAGCGCTGACCCCGGTGGCCCGCTCCGCCGGTTCGGCCCCGGCACGGCTGCCGGTGCTGGTCCACGCCCAGATCCCGAGCACCACGCAGCCGGCCGCCGCGGTCAGCAGCGCGGTCGCCGAGCCCGCCGGCGGGTGCCAGGCGCCGGCCAGCGGGTTCAGCGGGGTGTAGTCCACCGAGGTGCCGACGCCGGCCTGCCAGCGGATCATGGTGTACCCCAGGAACGCCAGCTGCAGCGGCAGCACCAGCAGCGCGATCGTGCGCACCAGCGAGGCCGACCGGGCCCCTTCGAGCACGCCGCGGCGGCCGAGGACGAAGGCCGCGACCAGCGGCACCCCGACGGCGACCGGCAGCAGGTACCGGCCCTGGCCGACGAAGCCGACCTTGTGCGCCGAGATCGCGTCCGAGAGCGTGATCACCGCGAACGGGGCGAGGAAGAAGGCGAGCACCCGCCAGCGGTCGCTCCACGCGCCGAAGGCGAGCGCCGGCAGCACCAGGCAGCCGATCGCCAGGTACCAGAGGTAGTACGCGGTGGCGGGCAGGTGCGTGTCGAGCCAGGACGGCACACCGATCACCTCGGTGAAGTAGTCCGGCCAGCGCACGATCACCTCGTGCCGCAGCGCCTTGGGCACCGTTATGCCGGGCGGCACCTGGACGGGCATCAGCTCGGAGGCCTTCATGACCACGGTCCACAGCGCCCCCGCGGCGCCGGCCGCACCCAGGGCGCCGACCGTCCACCAGGCCGGCCGGAAGCGCAGCAGCTGCTTCAGCCGCTCGCGCTTGGCCGGGACCAGCATGATCCCGAAGATCGCCGCGCACCAGAGCGGCCCGAGCGCGCGGACCGTCATGAGCACCGAACCGGCGATGCCGATCTGCACCATGGCCGCGCGGCGCAGCGGCTGCTCCGGGTCCAGCAGGGTCGGGATCAGGGCGGCGACCAGGGCCACCCCGGCCGCGATCTCGATGCCGTTGGGGTTGATCGAGCCCGCCAGGTGCGCGGTGATCGGGGTGACCGCGACCAGCAGACCGGCCGCCGCGATCCGGTGCCTGGTCCAGGCGACCAGGCTGTGCGCGGCGGAGGCGAGCAGCGCCGCGACCAGGCCCGCGCTGACCAGCCGGGCCAGCGTGAGGCCCAGCCAGTTCGGCCACAGGGCCATCGGCCAGCCGACGAGCGCGTAGTAGACCGGGTTGTAGCGGCCGGCCCTGGTGCCCACCCGCTCGACGTGCTGGTCCTCACCACCGGGCGCCTTGGCGCAGGCCGCCGACTTGGTGGGGTCGAACCACCAGCAGTTGTCCCGGACGATCGAGGCCGGCACGTTCTGGAAGGCGCCGATGCCGCCGCCGGCTGCCTCCGGCTTGGGCGCGAACTCGCCCCGGGCCACCCCGACCGCGCGGATGATGTGCTCCCGCTCGTCCGGGCTCGCGTCGTACGGCGAGGCGAGGGCCCAGCCGGCGCAGACGAGGAAGAACCCGATGAACGCGGTCCACCAGGTCCGCCGGAACAGCAGGTGGCCCGGACCACGGGAATCGTGGCCGGATCCGCTCGCGGCGGGCGAGGGAGGAGAGGTCACGGCGGGGGAGTATGAGGACACGCGACCAAGATAACGGGTGGCCGAATCGGCCCTGCCCGGGCGGCTGTGTGGCCGCCGGGCGTTGCACTTACGATTCCCCCGTGACTCAACTGGAATCGCCCTCGGAAGTGTCCGGATCCACCGTGAAGGGCCGGATCGCCGGACTCCTGGGCCATAGCGCGGTGCGGTTCCTGGCCGCCGGCGTCACCAGCACGACCGTGGACATGGGCCTGCTGTACGTCCTGCACGGGGTGCTCGACCTGCCGCTCGCCCCGTCGACCCTCGTCGCGGTGCTGGCGGGCTTCACGACGAACTTCGTGCTGAACCGGATCTGGGCCTTCGACAGCTCCTCGCCGGTCGGCAAGCAGACCGTCCGCTACCTGGTGATGGCGGGCGGCAACTGGGTCGGCACCGTGCTGCTGGTCGGCGGCCTGGTGAAGCTGGGCCTCTTCTACCTGCTGGCCCGCGCGGTCGCGCTGGTGCTCCTCTCGGTGGTCAACTACTTCGGTTACAAGTACTGGGTGTTCCGGGACAACTGACCGCACGACGAAGGCCCGGCCGGATTCCTCCGGCCGGGCCTTCGTGCGTTCCGGTGGCGGGACCTCGGTCCCACCGGGCTCGGTCCTATGGGGTGCGCAGGCCCTCGGTGAACGCCTTGCACGCCTCGTAGTTCGGCAGCAGGCCGGAGGAGATCGCCTCCGCCAGCGACGGCGCGGCCTCGTCCCGGGCCGACAGCAGCGGCTGCTCGGCCGGCCACTCGATGCCCAGGTCGGGGTCGAGCGGGTGGACGGAGTGCTCGCCGGTCGGGTTGTACGTCTCGGAGCAGAGGTACGAGAGCGTGGCGTCGTCGCTCAGCGCGCAGAAGCCGTGGCCGAGGCCCTCCGGGATGTAGACCGCGCGGCGCTCCTCGTCGTCCAGCCGGACGCCCTCCCAACGGCCGAAGGTCGGCGAGCCGACCCGCAGGTCGACGATGACGTCGAGCACGGCGCCGCGCACGCAGGTCACGTACTTGGCCTGGCCGGGCGGGACGTCGGCGAAGTGGATGCCGCGGACCACGCCGCGGGAGGACACCGACAGGTTGGCCTGGGCCAGCCGCAGCGGGTGGCCGACGACCTCGGCCAGCCGGTCGAAGCGGTACCACTCGGTGAACATCCCGCGCGGGTCGCCGTGCAGCTGCGGGGTGATCTCGACCAGACCCTCGATGCTCAGTTCGCGGAACTTCACCGGGCGTCCTCCTCGTCCAGCAGGGCCAGCAGGTACTGTCCGTAGCCGCTCTTCAGCAGCGGTTCGGCGAGTTCGCGCAGCTGCTCGGACCCGATCAGGCCGGCCCGCCAGACGGCCTCCTCGATGCAGCCGATCTTGAAGCCCTGGCGCTCCTCGATGACCCGGACGAACTCCGAGGCCTGCACCATCGAGACGAAGGTGCCGGTGTCCAGCCAGGCGGTGCCGCGGTCCAGGATCGTGACGTTCAGCTCGCCCTTGCGCAGGTAGGCGTCGTTGACGGCGGTGATCTCCAGCTCGCCGCGCGCGCTGGGCTTCAGGCCGCGGGCTATCTCCACGACCTGGTTGTCGTAGAAGTAGAGGCCGGGGACGGCGTAGCGCGACTTGGGCTTCTCGGGCTTCTCCTCGATGGAGATCGCCTGGCCGTTCTCGTCGAACTCGACCACGCCGTACGCGGTCGGGTCGGCCACCGGGTAGGCGAAGACCCGGCCGCCGGCCGAGTCGGTGTGCTCGGCCAGGCGCGTGCCGAGGCCGCTGCCGTGGAAGATGTTGTCGCCGAGGATGAGGGCGACGGACTCGTCACCGATGAAGTCGGCGCCGAGCACGAAGGCCTGGGCGATGCCCTCGGGCTTCTCCTGGACGGCGTACTCCAGCTTGAGGCCGAGCTGCGAGCCGTCGCCCAGCAGGCGCTCGAACTGCTCGCGGTCGGCGGGGGTGGTGATGATCAGGATCTCGCTGATGCCCGCCATCACCAGGGTGGATAGCGGGTAGTAGATCATCGGCTTGTCGAAGACGGGGAGCAGCTGCTTCGAGACCGCCCGGGTGAGTGGCCACAAGCGCGAGCCGGTCCCGCCGGCCAGGAGGATTCCACGCATGCGAGCAGCTTAAGTGAGAGCTGCGGGCGCCCCGTCCCGGGCCGTTCGAGCGGGCCGATCGGCGACGGTAGACTACGCGCATTATGCGCATCCTCGTGACCGGCGGCGCCGGATTCATCGGTTCGGAGTTCGTCCGTCAGCTCCTCGGAGCGGATGAGAGCGCCCGGATAACCGTCTTCGACAAGCTCACCTACTCGGGCGTCCTGGAGAACCTGGCCCCGGTGGCAGACCACCAGGGCTACGCCTTCGTCCAGGGCGACATCTGCGACGCGGACGCCGTCGACCAGGTCATGCCGGGCCACGACGTGGTGGTGCACTTCGCCGCCGAGTCGCACGTGGACCGGTCGATCGCCGGCGCGGGCCCGTTCGTCGTGACCAACGTCCTGGGCACCCAGGTCCTGCTCGACTCCGCCCGCAAGCACGGCGTCGGCCGCTTCGTCCACGTCTCCACCGACGAGGTCTACGGCTCCATCAGCGAAGGCTCCTGGACCGAGACCTGGCCGCTGGCCCCGAACTCCCCCTACTCGGCCTCCAAGGCCGGCTCCGACCTGCTGGCGCTGGCGTACCACCGCACCCACGGCATGGACGTCGTGGTGACCCGCTGCTCCAACAACTACGGGCACTACCAGTTCCCGGAGAAGGTCATCCCGCTGTTCACCACCAACCTGATCGACGGCAAGAAGGTGCCGCTGTACGGGAACGGTGGCAACATCCGCGACTGGCTGCACGTCGCGGACCACTGCCGGGGTATCGAGCTGGTCATGCGCGGCGGCCGCGCCGGCGAGGTCTACAACATCGGCGGCGGCACCGAGGTCACCAACAAGGAGCTGACCGGCCTGCTGCTGGAGGCCGCGGGCACCGGCTGGGACATGGTCGAGTACGTCGAGGACCGCAAGGGCCACGACCTGCGCTACTCCCTGGACATCAGCAAGATCCGCGAGGAGCTCGGCTACGAGCCGCAGGTGTCCTTCCCGGACGGCCTCGCCGCGACCATCGCCTGGTATCGCGAGAACCGCGCCTGGTGGGAGCCGCTGAAGCAGAAGGCGGCCCTGGCCAAGTGACCGCGAACGCCGCCGGCCGGGTGCGCTGGCTGGTCACCGGCGCGGCCGGGATGCTCGGGCAGGACCTGCTGTCGGTGCTGGCCACCGACCCGACCGCCGAGATCACCGCGCTGCGCCGGGCGGACCTCGACATCACCGACGCCGCGGCCGTGCTGGCCGCCGTCGAGGGCCACGACGTCGTGGTCAACTGCGCCGCGTGGACGAACGTCGACGCCGCCGAGACCGAGGAGGACGCCGCCACCGCCGTCAACGGCACCGGTGTGCGCCTCCTCGCCGCGGCGTGCGCGAAGACCGGTGCCCGGCTGCTGCACGTCTCCACCGACTACGTCCTGCCGGGCGATGCCACCGAGCCCTGCCCGGAGGACGCCCCGACCGCGCCGGTCAACGCGTACGGCCGGAGCAAGCTGGTGGGGGAGCGGGCCGTCGCCGAACTGCTCCCCGAGCACGGCTACGTCGTGCGGACCGCCTGGCTGTACGGCGAGCACGGCCCGAACTTCGTGGCCACCATGCTCAAGCTGGCCGCCCAGCGGGAGACCCTGGACGTGGTCGACGACCAGCACGGCCAGCCGACCTGGTCGTACGCGCTCGCCGGCCGCCTGGCCGAACTCGGCCGGGCCGCGCTCGCCGGACGGGCCCCGGCCGGGGTCTACCACGGCACCGCGAGCGGCCGGACCACCTGGTGCGGGCTGGCCCGGGAGGCCTACGCGCTGAGCGGGCTCGACCCGGAGCGGATCCGCCCGACCACCTCGGAGGCGTTCGTCCGACCGGCCGTCCGTCCCGCGTTCAGCGTGCTGGGCCACGACCGCTGGGCCGCCGCCGGGCTGGCGCCCCTGCCCGAGTGGCGGGCCATGCTGGCCGAGGCCCTGGAGCGCCCGGCCTTCCGGGCGCTGCGCACCGCGGCGGAGCGGTGAGCGGCGTGCTCGGCCGGCTGACGCGCGCGCTGCCGCCGGGACTGCTGGCGGTCGGCGTCGGGACGGTCACCCTCGGGGTGGCCTCGTACGCGCACCTCGCGGTGGCCGGGCACGCGCTCGACCGCGAGTCGCTCGCCGAGGTCTCCGTCCTGTGGACGATGGCGATGTCCTTCGCGCTCGGGCTGTTCTTCCCGGTCGAGCAGGAGCTGACCCGGGTGATCGCGGCCCGGACCGCCCGCGGCGAGGGCGCGGCCCCGGTGCTGCGCAAGGCGGCGGTGCTGACCGGCGGACTGCTGCTGGTGGTGCTCGTCGGGCTCGGGGTGTTCTCCCGGCAGCTCGCGGACGTGTTCTTCCACGGCGACCGGAGCCTGGTCGTGGCGCTGGCCGCCGCGTTCGTCGGACCGGCCGCCTGCTACCTGACCCGCGGCGTGCTGGCCGGTCTCGGGCACTTCGGTGCGTACGGCCTGCAGCTCGGGCTGGACGGCGTCCTGCGGATCGTCTTCTCGGTCGGTCTGCTGGTGGCGGGCGTGCACTCCGCGCTCGCGTACAGCCTGATCCTGGCGGTCTCCCCGCTGCTGGCCATGCTGGTCAGCCTGCCGCGGACGCTGCGGATCGCTCTTCCGGGGCCGACCATCGGCTGGCGGGAGCTGTGCAGCGGCCTGGGCATGCTGACCGTCTCGTTCCTGCTGGCGCAGTTCGTCGCGAACGCCGCGGTGCTCAGCATCCAGGTGCTGGCGCCCTCGCAGGCCGTGCTGGTCGGCGCGTTCACCGGCGCGATGGTGCTCAGCCGGGTCCCGCTGTTCGTCTTCGGCGCGCTGCAGGCCTCCCTGATGTCGGGGCTGTCGACGGCCGTGGCGACCGGCGACCGGGCGGGCTTCCGCAAGCTCCTGACCAAGACCTGCGGCATGGTGGCGGCCCTCGGTGTCCTCGGCGGGGTGCCCGCCGTGGTCCTGGGGCCATGGGTGATTCACATCGCGTTCAACGCGGACCGGCATGCTCTCGGTCCGGTGGACTTCCTCTGGCTCTCGGTCGGCACGCTCGCCTACCTGCTCGCCACGGTCGTCGGCCAGGCGGTCATCGCCCGCGGCCACCACCGTCGCCAGCTGCTCGGATGGGCGCTCGGCACCGCGACCCTGCTGCTGGTGACCTGCCTCCCGGGATCGCCCGCCGTCCGGGTGGAGGCCGCCTACACCGCCGGTCCGCTGGTGGTGCTCGTGATCATGTTGCTGGCGCTGCGCGGCGACGGTAGCGTGCGCGGCGCCGGTGCGGACTCGTCACCGGTCGCCGTCTCCGCCGACTCGGTCTCCGCGAGCTGATCACGATGTCGTCACAGCTCCCCCCGGAGACGCCCCGCGGTACCGATATCCCTAGCATGTGCTCCATTCACCCCCATGCCTCACCGAAGCGTGAAAGGCGAGATCCATCGTGCAGCTGAGTGTGCTGACTTCGATCACCGGCGTGCTGGTGCTCGTGTGGATCCTGGAGCTGCTGCGTCGTCAGCAGCTCCGGGAGAAGTACGCGGCCCTCTGGCTGGCCATCGGCGTCGTGATCGCCCCGCTGGGCTTCTTCCCCCGGCTGCTGGACTCGACCGCGCGCCGCCTCGGCGTGGCCTCCGGGGTCAGCCTCGTCCTGTTCGCCGGCTTCGTGCTGGTCCTGCTGGTCTGCGTGCACCTCAGCTGGGAGACGAGCCGGCTGGAGGCCGAGACCCGCACCCTGGCCGAGGACGTCGCGATGATGCGCGCCCACCTCGCCGAGCACCACGACTTCCCGATTGCCCGCTCCGGCAGCGACGTGAACGACCCCGAGGTGAAGGCATGATCGACGGCAAGCGGGTTCTGATCATCCTCCCCGCCTGGAACGAGGCCGAGGGCCTGCCGAAGATCCTCCGCGAGATCCAGCAGAAGCTCCCCGGCGTGGACACCCTGGTGGTCGACGACGGTTCGACGGACAGCACCGCGGCGGTCGCCGCCGCGTACGGCTCGAAGGTCGCGCAGCTGCCGTACAACCTCGGTGTCGGCGGCGCGATGCGCTTCGGCTACCGCTACGCGCACCTGCACGACTACGACGTGGCGATCCAGTGCGACGCCGACGGCCAGCACGACCCGGCCTACGTGCCCGCACTGCTGGAGAAGCTCCGCGACGAGGCCGACCTGGTCATCGGCGCCCGCTTCGCCGGCGAGGGCTCGTACAAGGTGCGCGGCCCGCGCTCCTGGGCGATGAAGCTGCTCTCGGTGGTGCTGTCGCGGGTCGCCAGGACCCGGCTCACCGACACCACCTCGGGCTTCAAGGCCTGCAACAAGCCCATGATCGAGTTCTTCTCGCACTGGTACCCGGTCGAGTACCTGGGCGACACCATCGAGAGCATGGTCGGCGCGGCCCGCTGCGGCTTCGTCATCCGCCAGGTCCCGGTCGCGATGCGCGAGCGGACCACCGGCACGCCCTCCGCCTCCCCGATCAAGGCGACGATCTACCTGGCCCGGGCCGGCCTGGTGCTGCTGCTCGCCCTCATCCGCCGCATGCCCGCGAACGTGAAGGCCATCGAGCCCGCCACCCGCGCCGCCGCCCGCCGGCCCGAGCTCATTGGCAAGGTCTAGTACCCGATGTCCCGTTTCGAGATCCTGATGCCGTACTACGGCGACGTCCGGCTGATGCAGGACGCCGTCCGCAGCGTGCTGGCCCAGGACGGTGACGACTGGCGCCTCACGGTCGTCGACGACGGCAAGGAGCCGGACGTCCCCGGCTGGTTCGAGTCCCTCGCGGACCCGCGGGTGCGGTACCTGCGCAACGAGACCAACCTCGGCGTCAGCGGCAACTTCAACCGCTGCGTCCAGCTCGCCGAGTACGACCACCTCGTACTCATGGGCTGCGACGACCTGATGCACCCCAACTACCTGAAGGTGGTCCGGGACGCGCTGGAGCGCTTCCCGGACGCCGGCATGGTCCAGCCCGGCGTGCTGGTCATCGGCGCCGACGGCAACCCGGTCGGCAGCCTCGCCGACACGGTCAAGCGCCGGCTGTACGCGCCGAAGGACCCGGGGCCGCTGCTGATGTCCGGCGAGCCGCTCGCGATGAGCCTGATGCGCGGCGACTGGCTGTACTTCCCGTCCGTGTGCTGGCGCACCAAGGAGATGCAGGCGACCGGTTTCCGGGCGGACCTCGGCGTCATCCAGGACCTCGCGATCATCGTCGACCTGCTCCTCGCCGACGTCTCGCTGGCGGTCGTGCCCGAGGTGTGCTTCAGCTACCGGCGGCACGCGGTCAGCGAGTCCTCGGTCACCGCCTTCACGGGCAAGCGCTTCGAGGAGGCCCGCCGCTTCTTCCGGGAGACCGCGGACCGGCTGGACGCCCACGGCTGGCACCGGGCGGCCACCATCTCCCGCCGCTTCGTCTCGTCCCGGCTGCACGCGCTCAGCATGATCCCCGCGGCCGGCCGCAAGGCGGGCCTGCGGGGCGTCGGGGCGATGCTGAGCCATGTGGCCGGCCGCCGGGCCTGACCCGTGAGAACCCTCCAGCAAGCCCCTCCCAGCGCCCAGGAAGCGACCATGTCCCAATACGACGACGTCTGGCTGGTGATCCCCGCCTACAACGAAGGCCAGGTGATCGCCGATGTGGTGGAGAACGCCCGCAGGACGTTCCCGAACATCGTCGTGGTCGACGACGGGAGCACCGACGGCTCGGCCGAGCACATCCTGACCACCGGCGCCCACCTGGTGCGCCACCCGGTCAACCTCGGCCAGGGCGCCGCCCTGCAGACCGGGCTCTCCTACGCGCTGCAGCAGCCCGACGCCCGGTACTTCGCCACCTTCGACGCCGACGGCCAGCACCAGACGGCCGACGTCGAGAAGATGGTCGCCGTGCTGCGCGGCGGGACCGCGGACGTCGTCCTCGGCTCGCGCTTCATCGAGCAGTCCGAGCAGGTCCCGATGATCAAGCGCGTGGTGCTCCGCACGGCGGCCGCCGTCAGCCCGACCGCCCGCAAGCTGAAGCTCACCGACTCGCACAACGGCCTGCGCGTGATCAACCGCGAGGCGGCCTCCCAGCTGCGCATCACGATGAACGGCATGGCCCACGCCTCGGAGATCGTCGGCCTGCTGGCGAAGTCCTCGCTGCGCGTCGTGGAGGTCCCCGTGGACATCCTCTACACCGAATACTCGCGCGCCAAGGGCCAGTCCCTGATCAACGGCGTCAACATCCTCTTCGACATCTCGCTCCGGGAGCGTGGCCGGCGATGAAGTACTTCTGGATCCAACTGGTGCTGGTGCTGGGTTCCGGCACGGCGGCGCTCATCTTCATCCGGCGCTGGGACCGGACCAACACCAGGGCCTGGAAGCGCATCGCCTTCGTGCTGTTCGTGCTGGCGAACATCTACGCGGTGCTGCGTCCGGGCGACGTCACCTGGGTGGCGAACCGGCTGGGCGTCGGCCGCGGCACCGACCTGGTGCTGTACATGATGGTGCTGGCGCTGGCCTTCCTGGCGCTCAACACCTACCTGCGCTTCCGCTCCCTGGAGAAGAAGCTCACCGACATGGCCCGCACCGTCGCCATCACCGAGGGCGCGCGGCTCAACCAGGAGCGCTTCGACGAGAAGGTCTCCGGCTAGCTCCGTCCGGTCCCCGTCGGGGGCCGACGAACCGGGCCCGGTACGCGGTGTGCGTACCGGGCCCGGTTCCGTTCGGGGGCGGGGGTCAGGCCGAGGCCTGCGACAGCGGCCGAGCCGGCGCCGCCAGCGGCTGTTCCTGCCGGGGCGGCTTGCGCAGGCCCAGGTCCTTCAGCTTCAGCGCCGGCTTCTCCACGGCGTGCCAGGAGCAGAACGCGGCGACGACCGAGAGCGCCACCGAGGCCGCGGTGTAGGTCCAGTACCCGTGCTTGTTGACGCCCCAGAGCGCGAGGCACTGCTGGATCGGGAACGCGTAGATGTACACCCCGTACGAGAGGTCGACCTTGGTGCCGACCTTCGTCAGCGGGCCGGGCATCCGGCAGGCCAGCCAGATCAGCAGGTAGGCGAAGGCCGGCAGGCCGAACAGGGTGAAGCCGCCGTACCGGGCGGTGCCGAGGAAGACGAGGGCGGCCAGGACACCGGCCGGGTCGTTGATCGGCAGCCGGTTCTTGTACAGCTCCGCGACCGCGCCGAGGCCGAACATGAAGGTCAGCGGTATGAACATGTCCAGGCTGATCGAGCCCAGGAACGGCAGCTGCCAGCCGGTGAGGCCGGCCGGCGCGTACTCGGGGGCGCGCAGCAGGTGGAAGTCCGAGGCGAGGTGGACCATGTACGCGTAGAGCCCGAGGACCATCACCGCGACGGCCCAGCGCGCCCGGCGCAGCACGCCGACCGCGGCCAGGGCGACCACCAGCAGGTAGCAGAGCACCTCGTACGCCAGCGACCACACCGAGCCGTTGAAGGCGGTGGGGTGCGGCACGTGGTCGAGCAGCCCGGAGATGCCCCACTGGGACACTCCGATGGACCAGTTGGCCTCCAGGTACGCCAGCGGCCCCTCCGGGTGCGACCAGAAACCGGCCAGCCGGCCCTGGTGGTACGCGACGACCGGGGCGACCACGAGCGCCGTCAGCAGCAGGCAGGCCCAGAGCCCGGGGAGGATGCGGATGGCCCGGTTCCAGAGGAACCGGGCCGGGCTCAGCCGCATGCCGCTGCGGGTGATCAGCAGCCCGGAGAGCACGAAGAAGCCGCTCACCGCGATCGCGCCGACGTTGGTCTGGCCGCGGCTCTCCAGCAGCCCGAGGTCGGCCTTGCCCAGCCCCAGGGGCATCGCGTGGGCGAAGATCACGGCCAGGGCGAGGACGAGCCGGAGGAGGCCGAAGCCGTTCTTCCGTCCGAGGGCCTCCGACAGCGGCGGACTGGCCGTCAGGACCGACCTCTTGCGTGCGGTGTGCGACATGGGCGGGGGACTCCGGGCCGGTGGTCGTGGAGGGACGTGGACTGCGCGCCTCACCCTATCCGCCGGGGCCGGGCCCCCACCGGGGCGGCAGGGGCCCCTGATGGGCCGGGGGCACGCCATGACACGCTCTTGGGGGTGCGATTACCATGAGTCCCGGCCAGGGCCCGGCATCGCCGGCGGCGATGATCCATCCGCCGGAGGCCCGCAGCACGTCAGGAGTTTCGGCCGACCTGTGCCGATCGGGCGCTCGGCCGCCGCCCGCAGAGCTCGCCCGCATCCGGCGAGCCGGTCCGACCCGCGGCAGTGCGCCGCTTCACGGAAGCGAAGAGACATGACGGATTTGGCCCCGGACGTCGTCGGCGGCCGCGCCGGCGTGCCCGACGACGAGGCGACCACGGCGTCCTCCGACGGATCGCCGAGCGGCCGTCGGGGCGACCGCTTCTCGCGGTGGACGGAGAAGCGCTGGTTCCTCCCGCTGGCGGAAGGCCTCGTCAGCGTCGGCGTCGCGCTCGGCTTCATGCTGCTGTGCACGCACATCAGCGTCAACCCCACCACCCGGATCGGCCAGGTCAGCGGGCTCGCCAAGATCCAGCAGTACGCGGCGCTCCTGGGCATCCCGGTCCTCGCGGTGCTGCTGCTGCTCGCCTACCGCGGGACGCTGCGTTACTACCGGGTCGCGCAGCGGCTGGCGTGCGCCGCCGTCGCGGGCCTGGGCACCGGCGTGGTGGCCGGCGGCATCGTGGTCGCCCTGCACGGCACCCCCTGGGGCCTCGGCGGCCAGGAGGGCGACCCGGGCAACCTGATGGGCATGGCCAACGACATGCTGCGCGGGAAGGGCCTGCCCGGGGTGTACCCCCCGCTGTTCCCCGCCCTGCTCGCGGTCTGGGCCAAGTTCTTCCACAACGGCATCGCCGGTGTGGGCCACGCGCTCAAGGACCTGCAGCTGATCCTCAGCGCGCTCGTCGGCCCGATGGCCTACCTGTCCTGGCGCCTGCTGCTGCGCCCGTTCTGGGCGATGGCGATCGCGGTGCCGGCGTCGATCGTCTTCCTCGACCCGATCCGCCCGTACAGCCACGGCTCGATGCTGGTGCTGCTGCCGCTGCTGGCGGCCTGCTTCCGGGAGATCCGCCGGGTCGACGAACTCTCGACCCGCTCGGCGCTGCTGCGCGGCCTCGGCTTCGGCGCCGCGTTCGGGGTGATGTTCCTCTGGTACTCGGGCTGGTACCTGTGGGCGGCGCCGGGCTCGTTCGTCCTGGTCCTGATGATCTTCCCGTGGCGCCGCGGCCGGAGCGCCCTCAAGCGCGCGCTGGTCTTCCTCGGCGCCATGCTGGTCACCGCCGGCGTCATCGGCGCTCCGCTGCTCTACCAGCTGGTCCGCCTCGGGGCCTCCACGCTCGACCGCTACGCCTACATCAACACCTACATCGACCCGGCCTACGTCATGGGCTGGGCCTCGGACCGCTCCGGCGACCTGACGTACCACAACTGGCCGGGCCAGGGCGACATCGCCGGGCAGACCGGCTTCGGTGTGCTCCTGCTGCTCGGCGTGGGCATCGGCGTGGGCCTTGGCCTGCGCAACATGGTGATCCGCACCGCCGGCATGGTCCTCGCCGGCGCCTGGCTGATGCGCTTCTGGTTCGCCTCGCACATGGAGCACAACCAGGCCGTCCAGCTCTACCCGCGCACGACCTGGATAATTTTCTACTGCCTGATCATCCTGGCCGTCATGGGCGTCATGCTGACCTACCAGCGCGGCTTCGGCTGGGTCCGGAGCACGCTGGCCGAGGTGGCCCCGTCCCGGGCCGCCCGGATCTCGCCGCGGGTGATGGCGCAGCTGGCCGCGGGCCTGGTGTGCGCGCTCGCCCTGTTCGCGACCATGGGCGGCTCCTGGTCGGCCAACCGCTTCATGCCCTCCACCAACCCGGGCGTCGAGGACATGGGCCTGGACGCGCTGCGCGCCCACCTGCAGCAGCTCGACAACGGCCAGTGCCCCAAGTACTCGCCGTACAAGGGCAAGCAGGCCTGCAACCCGATCAACATGGACCTGACCGAGTACACCTTCGGCCCGGACCCGATGAAGCTCTGGTGCGCCAACACCACGTCGAGGGACGTGGACGTGACCTGCGGGCGCCCGCCCGCGAACTGACCTTCGCGGTCGATCACCCCGTCGGGGCCGGTGAGGAGCACCTCACCGGCCCCGATTGGCATCTCGACTGCTCCATGTGGCAGTATGTCCAAGTTGCTCGGTTGAGTGCCGATGCTGCGCGCCTCCCGCCGGGAGGACCGGAAGCGAGTCCCATCTACTCGTCGTTCCCGTGATGGCCGTCAAGCGTGAGTTCTACGCCACGGCAGCTGCGGGGCGAAAGTACGGGAATCTTCCGGGAAGCGTGAGCGGGGCCTCGGCCCGGCGCCCCCAACCCCGAAAGTTCGAAACCGACGAAGTGATTCGTTGGTTTTTTGCAAGCGCGCAGGCGACACGCCCGAGCGCGGGGGTCGGAGGGTGGTCGTGCAGTGACTAAGGACAAAGGACTACTGAGTAGCCATGGCGGGACAGAAGATCCGCATCCGGCTCAAGGCCTACGACCACGAGGTCATCGACTCTTCGGCGAAGAAGATCGTCGAGACGGTGATCCGTACTGGTGCGCAGGTCGCGGGCCCGGTGCCGCTGCCCACTGAGAAGAACGTGTACTGCGTCATCCGCTCGCCGCACAAGTACAAGGACTCGCGCGAGCACTTCGAGATGCGTACTCACAAGCGTCTGATCGACATCCTCGACCCCACGCCGAAGACGGTTGACTCGCTCATGCGTCTCGACCTGCCGGCTGGCGTCGACATCGAGATCAAGCTCTGAGAGGCGCACCGAAGATGGCTAAGCAGATTAAGGGCATCCTGGGCGAGAAGCTCGGCATGACCCAGGTCTGGGACGAGAACAACCGGGTCGTTCCGGTGACCGTCGTCAAGGCTGGGCCCAATGTCGTGACCCAGGTCCACACCGCCGACAGCCCGGCCGGCTACGACGCCGTCCAGATCGGCTTCGGCGAGATCGACCCCCGCAAGGTGAACAAGCCCCTCGCGGGCCACTTCGCCAAGGCCGGTGTCACCCCGCGCCGCCACCTGGTCGAGCTCCGTACCTCGGACGCGTCCGAGTACACCCTCGGCCAGGAGATCACCGCTGAGCTGTTCGAGGCGGGTGTCAAGGTCGACGTGACCGGCACCTCCAAGGGCAAGGGCTTCGCCGGTGTCATGAAGCGTCACAACTTCAAGGGCCTCGGCGCCGGTCACGGCGTGCAGCGCAAGCACCGTTCGCCCGGTTCCATCGGTGGCTGCGCCACCCCGGGCCGCGTGTTCAAGGGCCTGAAGATGGCCGGCCGGATGGGTCACGAGCGTGTGACCACCCAGAACCTGACCGTGCACGCGGTTGACGCGGAGAAGGGTCTGCTCCTGATCAAGGGTGCGATCCCGGGCCCGAACGGCGGCCTCGTCCTCGTCCGCACCGCGGCGAAGGGGCTGTGAAGGATATGAGCACCATTGACATCCTGTCGCCCTCGGGTGACAAGACCGGCAGCCTGGAGCTGCCGGCCGAGATCTTCGACGCGAAGGTCAGCGTTCCGCTGATGCACCAGGTCGTCGTGGCGCAGCTCGCTGCGGCCCGTCAGGGCACCCACAAGACCAAGACTCGTGGCGAGGTCCGCGGTGGCGGCAAGAAGCCGTACCGCCAGAAGGGCACCGGCCGCGCCCGTCAGGGCTCGACCCGTGCGCCGCAGTTCGCCGGCGGTGGCGTCGTGCACGGTCCCGTGCCGCGTGACTACTCGCAGCGGACCCCGAAGAAGATGATCGCCGCCGCCCTGCGCGGTGCGCTCACCGACCGGGCCCGCCACAACCGCATCCACGTCGTCACCGACGTGGTCGCGGCCGAGGTGCCGTCGACCAAGGCCGCCAAGGGCCTGTTCGGCAAGATCACCGAGCGCAAGAACATCCTCCTCGTCGTCGAGCGTGCCGACGAGCTGGGTCTGAAGAGCGCCCGGAACCTGCCGCACGTGCACATCCTGGACGCCGGTCAGCTGAACACCTACGACGTGCTCGTCTCCGACGATGTGGTCTTCACCCAGGCCGCCTTCGAGCGTTTCGTGGCGGGTCCCGCCGCGTCCGCCAAGGCCGTTGCCGCTGAGGGCGAGCTCGAAGGGAGCGCCGCCTGATGAGCGACGTTACGAGCAAGACGTTCACGGACCCCCGTGACGTCCTGGTGAAGCCGGTCATCTCCGAGAAGAGCTACAGCCTTCTCGACGAGAACAAGTACACGTTCATCGTGTCGCCGGGCGCCAACAAGACCCAGATCAAGCAGGCCGTCGAGGCGGTCTTCTCGGTCAAGGTCGAGGCTGTCAACACGATCAACCGTCAGGGCAAGCGCAAGCGCTCCAAGACGGGCTTTGGCAAGCGCAAGGACACCAAGCGCGCCATCGTGACGCTGGCCGAGGGCAACCGCATCGACATCTTCGGTGGTCCGGTCTCCTAACGGAGATCGTGATCGTCGATAAGGACGAGGACGAGAGAGCCAAATGGGCATCCGCAAGTACAAGCCGACTACGCCGGGCCGTCGTGGCTCCAGCGTGGCCGACTTCGTAGAGATCACGCGGTCCACGCCGGAGAAGTCGCTGGTTCGCCCCCTGCACAGCAAGGGCGGCCGTAACAACGCCGGTCGGATCACCGTTCGCCACCAGGGTGGCGGTCACAAGCGCGCCTACCGCGTGATCGACTTCCGTCGTCACGACAAGGACGGCGTGCCGGCCAAGGTCGCGCACATCGAGTACGACCCGAACCGCACCGCGCGCATCGCGCTCCTGCACTACGCGGACGGCGAGAAGCGCTACATCATCGCGCCGCGTGGCATCACGCAGGGCGACCGGATCGAGAACGGCGCTGGCGCCGACATCAAGCCGGGCAACAACCTGCCGCTGCGCAACATCCCGGTCGGTACCACCATCCACGCGGTGGAGCTGCGTCCCGGTGGCGGTGCCAAGCTGGCCCGCTCCGCCGGCTCCGGCATCCAGCTGCTGGCGCGTGAGGGCAAGATGGCGCACCTGCGCATGCCCTCCGGTGAGATCCGCCTGGTGGACGCGCGCTGCCGCGCGACCGTCGGCGAGGTCGGCAACGCCGAGCAGTCGAACATCAACTGGGGCAAGGCCGGCCGCATGCGCTGGAAGGGCGTTCGCCCGACCGTGCGTGGTGTCGCCATGAACCCGATCGACCACCCGCACGGTGGTGGTGAGGGTAAGACCTCCGGTGGTCGCCACCCGGTCTCGCCGTGGGGCCAGAAGGAGGGTCGCACCCGTCGCCCGAAGAAGGCGTCGGACGCTCTCATCGTGCGCCGCCGCAAGACCAACAAGAAGCGCTAGGAGCAGGTCAGATGCCGCGCAGTCTCAAGAAGGGCCCCTTCATCGACGGCCACCTTCTCAAGAAGGTGGACGCGCAGAACGAAGCGGGTACCCAGAACGTCATCAAGACCTGGTCCCGTCGCTCCGTGATCTTCCCGGCCATGCTCGGCCACACGATCGCGGTTCACGATGGTCGCAAGCACGTCCCGGTGTTCGTCACCGAGTCGATGGTCGGCCACAAGCTGGGCGAGTTCGCTCCGACCCGCACCTTCCGCGGCCACGTCAAGGACGACCGCAAGTCGAAGCGTCGCTAGTCGCCTGAGCTTCACCGCCAGAACGACTCAATGACTTACTCCATTAAGGGGACAACCATGGAAGCCAGGGCCCAGGCGCGGTACATCCGCGTCACGCCCATGAAGGCCCGCCGCGTGGTGGACCTCATCCGTGGCCTGCCGGCCACGGAGGCCCAGGCCGTCCTGCGTTTCGCTCCGCAGGCCGCCACCGTGCCGGTCGGCAAGGTGCTCGACAGCGCCATTGCCAACGCCGCGCACAACTACAACCACTCCAACGTGGACGACCTCTACATCTCCGAGGCGTACGTTGACGAGGGTCCGACCCTGAAGCGGTTCCGTCCGCGTGCCCAGGGCCGTGCCTACCGGATCCGCAAGCGGACCAGCCACATCACCGTGGTCGTCAGCAGCAAGGAAGGGACCCGGTAATGGGCCAGAAGGTTAACCCGCACGGGTTCCGCCTCGGCATCAGCACGGACTTCAAGTCCCGCTGGTACGCCGACAAGCTGTACAAGGACTACGTCAAGGAAGACGTCGCGATCCGTCGTCTCATGACGAAGGGCATGGAGCGCGCCGGCATCTCGAAGGTTGAGATCGAGCGCACCCGTGACCGCGTCCGCGTGGACATCCACACCGCCCGTCCGGGCATCGTGATCGGCCGCCGCGGCGCGGAGGCCGACAAGATCCGGGGCAACCTGGAGAAGCTGACCGGCAAGCAGGTCCAGCTGAACATCCTCGAGGTCAAGAACCCCGAGCTGGACGCCCAGCTCGTGGCTCAGGGCGTCGCGGAGCAGCTGTCCTCCCGCGTCTCCTTCCGTCGTGCCATGCGCAAGTCGATGCAGGGCACGATGAAGTCCGGCGCCAAGGGCATCAAGGTCCAGTGCTCCGGTCGTCTCGGCGGCGCCGAGATGAGCCGTTCGGAGTTCTACCGCGAGGGTCGCGTGCCGCTGCACACCCTCCGCGCGAACGTCGACTACGGCTTCTTCGAGGCCAAGACCACCTTCGGCCGCATCGGCGTGAAGGTCTGGATCTACAAGGGCGACGTCAAGAACATCGCCGAGGTCCGCGCTGAGAACGCCGCTGCCCGCTCGGGCAACCGCCCGGCCCGTCCCGAGGGTGGTCGTCCCGCCCGCGGTGGCGAGCGCCGCGGTGGCGAGCGCGGTGGCCGTGGCCGTCGCCCCGCCGCTTCCGAGGCCCCCGCGGCCCCGGTCGCCGAGGCTCCGGCTGCCGAGAACACCGGAACGGAGGCCTGACTCCCATGCTGATCCCCCGTCGGGTCAAGCACCGCAAGCAGCACCACCCCAAGCGTCGCGGCGCTGCCAAGGGTGGCACCGAGCTCGCGTTCGGCGAGTACGGCATCCAGGCCGTCACCCCGGCCTACGTGACGAACCGGCAGATCGAGTCCGCTCGTATCGCCGTCACCCGTCACATCAAGCGTGGCGGCAAGGTCTGGATCAACATCTACCCGGACCGTCCGCTCACCAAGAAGCCGGCCGAGACCCGCATGGGTTCCGGTAAGGGTTCGCCCGAGTGGTGGATCGCGAACGTGCACCCGGGTCGGGTCATGTTCGAGCTGTCGTACCCCAACGAGAAGGTGGCTCGTGAGGCGCTGACCCGCGCAGCTCACAAGCTCCCGATGAAGTGCCGGATCATCCGGCGCGAGGCAGGTGAGAGCTGATGTCGGCCGGCACCAAGGCTGCTGACCTCCGCGAGCTGGACAACGAGGGTCTCGTTGCCAAGCTCCGTGAGGCCAAGGAGGAGCTGTTCAACCTCCGCTTCCAGGCGGCGACCGGGCAGCTCGACAACCACGGACGGCTCAAGCTCGTCCGTAAGGACATCGCGCGGATCTACACCCTGATGCGCGAGCGCGAGCTGGGCATCGAGACGGTGGAGAGCGCCTGATGACTGAGAACACCAACGAGACGCGCGGTTTCCGCAAGACCCGTGAGGGTCTCGTCGTCAGCGACAAGATGGACAAGACCGTCGTCGTCGCCGTCGAGGACCGCGTCAAGCACGCGCTGTACGGCAAGGTCATCCGCCGTACGAACAAGCTGAAGGCGCACGACGAGGCGAACGCCTGCGGCATCGGCGACCGGGTCCTCCTCGCGGAGACCCGCCCGCTGTCCGCGACGAAGCGCTGGCGCGTCGTCGAGATCCTCGAGAAGGCCAAGTAACGAAGTTGATGCGGTACGGCCGTATGTGCACCAGGCCCCTTGCGGGCGCTGGTGTGAGCAGCGGCCGGCCCGTCAGCTCTCGTTGACGATCAGGAGAAAGCTGTGATCCAGCAGGAGTCGCGACTGCGTGTCGCCGACAACACGGGCGCGAAGGAAATCCTTTGCATCCGCGTTCTCGGTGGTTCCGGTCGCCGCTACGCCGGTATCGGGGACGTCATCGTCGCCACCGTCAAGGACGCGATCCCCGGCGGTTCGGTGAAGAAGGGTGACGTCGTCAAGTGCGTCGTCGTCCGTACCGTGAAGTCGCGCCGTCGTCCCGACGGTTCGTACATCCGGTTCGACGAGAACGCCGCCGTCGTCCTCAAGAACACGGACGGCGACCCCCGTGGTACCCGCATCTTCGGCCCGGTGGGCCGCGAGCTGCGCGACAAGAAGTTCATGAAGATCATCTCGCTTGCGCCGGAGGTGCTCTAACCCATGGCGAACAGCATGAAGATCAAGAAGGGTGACCTGGTTCAGGTCATCACCGGCAAGGACCGCGGCAAGCAGGGCAAGGTCATCCAGGCCATGCCCGCCGAGAACAAGGTCCTGGTCGAGGGTGTGAACCGGGTCAAGAAGCACACCAAGCCGGGCCCGGGCACTCAGGGTGGCATCGTCACCGTCGAGGCCCCGGTGCACGTCTCCAACGTCCAGCTGGTCGTGGAGAAGGACGGCAAGAAGGTCGTCACCCGCGTTGGCTACCGCTTCGATGACGAGGGCAACAAGATCCGCGTTGCCAAGCGAACCGGTGAGGACATCTGATGTCTGAGACGACTGTTGAGAAGGTGACCCCCCGTCTCAAGGAGCGTTACAACTCCGAGATCAAGGGTCAGCTGCAGGAGCAGTTCTCGTACGAGAACGTCATGCTGACGCCCGGCCTGGTCAAGGTCGTCGTCAACATGGGTGTCGGCGAGGCTGCCCGTGACAGCAAGCTGATCGAGGGTGCGATCCGCGACCTGACCGCGATCACCGGTCAGAAGCCGGCCGTGACCAAGGCTCGCAAGTCCATCGCGCAGTTCAAGCTGCGCGAGGGCCAGCCGATCGGCACGCACGTCACCCTCCGCGGTGACCGCATGTGGGAGTTCCTGGACCGTCTGGTTTCGCTGGCCCTGCCGCGAATCCGTGACTTCCGTGGTCTTTCCCCGAAGCAGTTCGACGGCCGTGGCAACTACACCTTCGGTCTGACCGAGCAGGTTATGTTCCACGAGATCGACCAGGACAAGGTCGACCGTCAGCGCGGTATGGACATCACCGTCGTGACCACCGCTCAGACCGACGACGAGGGCCGGGCGCTCCTGCGCGCTCTGGGCTTCCCGTTCAAGGAGGCGTGAGCCAATGGCGAAGAAGTCCCTCATCGCGAAGGCCGAGCGGAAGCCGAAGTTCGGCGTCCGGGCCTACACCCGGTGCCAGCGCTGCGGCCGTCCGCACTCGGTGTACCGCAAGTTCGGCCTCTGCCGTGTCTGCCTCCGTGAGATGGCGCACCGCGGCGAGCTGCCGGGCGTGACCAAGAGCTCCTGGTAATCCAGGCGCTTTAGGCACACAGCGAAGCAGAGGTGCCCGATCCCACACCCGCCCGTTTTGGGCCTGCCGTACGGAGTCCCGTAAGGTAGTGGGGTCGGGCCCCCTGCCACGGCTTCCCCATGGATGTCCGTGGTCCTCTACGGAGGGCTCGCACCCAGTCTTACGACGTCGCAGGTCCCCTGCGCTTGTGCCCCTGACGAACTCGGAAGAGTGCGGCAGGGGGACCTGGCGCGGAGAAACCGCGGCGAGAGAGGCCTGAGGCCATCATGACCATGACCGACCCCATCGCAGACATGCTCACGCGTCTGCGTAACGCGAACTCGGCGTACCACGACACCGTGGCGATGCCGGCCAGCAAGATCAAGGCGCACGTCGCCGAGATCCTGCAGCAGGAGGGGTACATCTCCTCCTACAAGGTTGAGGAGCCCACTGAGGGCGAGGTCGGCAAGAAGCTGACCATCGAGCTCAAGTTCGGCCCCAACCGTGAGCGCTCCATCGCCGGCATCAAGCGCATCAGCAAGCCGGGTCTGCGCGTTTACGCAAAGTCCACCAACCTGCCGAAGGTTCTCGGCGGCCTGGGCGTGGCGATCATCTCCACGTCCTCCGGCCTCCTGACCGACAAGCAGGCCGCCAAGAAGGGCGTAGGCGGAGAAGTTCTCGCCTACGTCTGGTAATTCGGGAAACGGAGGTACAGCAATGTCGCGCATTGGACGGCTGCCCATCCAGGTCCCCGCTGGCGTGGACGTCACCATCGATGGCCAGACGGTCTCGGTGAAGGGCCCGAAGGGCTCCCTCACCCACGTCGTCGCCGCGCCGATCGAGATCGGCAAGGGCGAGGACGGCACTCTGGCTGTCACCCGCCCCAACGACGAGCGTCTGTCGAAGGCCCTGCACGGCCTGACCCGCACGCTGGTGGCGAACATGATCACCGGCGTGACCGCGGGCTACCGCAAGTCGCTGGAGATCAGCGGTGTCGGCTACCGAGTTCTGGCGAAGGGCTCCGACATGGAGTTCCAGCTGGGCTACAGCCACCCGATCCTCGTCGAGGCCCCCGAGGGCATCTCCTTCGTCGTCGAGTCCGCCACCAAGTTCCACGTGGACGGCATCGACAAGCAGAAGGTCGGCGAGGTCGCCGCGAAGATCCGCAAGCTGCGCAAGCCGGACCCGTACAAGGCCAAGGGTGTCAAGTACGCGGGCGAGGTCATCCGCCGCAAGGTCGGAAAGAGTGGTAAGTAAGCGATGAGTGTCTCTGTCAAGATCGGCAAGGGCAACGCCTACAAGAGCGCCGCTCGCAAGCGCCGCGCGATCCGCGTTCGCAAGCGCGTCGTCGGCACCGAGGTGCGTCCGCGCCTCGTCGTGACGCGCTCGAACCGTCACATGGTCGCCCAGGTCATCGACGACGCCAAGGGTCACACCCTGGCGTCGGCGTCCACCCTCGACGTGTCCATCAAGGGCGCCGAGGGCGACAAGACCGAGCTGGCCAAGAAGGTCGGGAGCCTGGTCGCCGAGCGCGCCAAGGCCGCCGGCATCGAGTCGGTCGTCTTCGACCGCGCGGGCAACCGGTACGCCGGCCGCATCGCCGCCCTGGCGGACGCGGCCCGCGAGGCCGGGCTCGACTTCTAAGCCGCTCGTCGACTCTGTCGGCGGACGTAATCGAGAGAGGTAATTCCAATGGCTGGACCCCAGCGCCGCGGTAGCGGCGCCGGCGGCGGCACCGGCGGTGGCGAGCGGCGCGACCGTAAGCGTGACGACCGGGGCAACGCCCCCGCCGTCGAGAAGACCGCTTACGTCGAGCGCGTCGTCGCGATCAACCGTGTCGCCAAGGTTGTCAAGGGTGGTCGTCGTTTCAGCTTCACCGCGCTGGTCGTGGTGGGCGACGGTGACGGCACCGTGGGTGTCGGTTACGGGAAGGCGAAGGAGGTTCCGGCCGCCATCGCCAAGGGTGTTGAGGAGGCCAAGAAGAACTTCTTCAAGGTCCCCCGTATCCAGGGCACCATCCCGCACCCGATCCAGGGTGAGAAGGCCGCCGGCGTCGTGCTCCTGAAGCCCGCCGCCCCCGGTACCGGTGTTATCGCCGGTGGTCCGGTGCGCGCCGTCCTGGAGTGCGCCGGCATCCACGACATCCTGTCGAAGTCGCTCGGCTCCGACAACGCGATCAACATCGTGCACGCCACCGTGGCTGCTCTGAAGGGCCTCGTGCGCCCCGAGGAGATCGCCGCCCGTCGTGGCCTGCCGCTGGAGGACGTGGCCCCCGCCGCTCTGCTGCGGGCGCGTGCTGCTGGGGTGAGCGCCTGATGGCTCGCCTGAAGATCACGCAGACCAAGTCGTACATCGGCAGCAAGCAGAACCACCGTGACACCCTGCGTTCGCTTGGTCTCAAGCGCATGCACGACGTCGTGGTGAAGGAGGACCGTCCCGAGATCCGCGGGATGGCCCACACGGTCCGTCACCTGGTGACGGTTGAGGAGGTGGACTGATCATGGGCGAGAACCCGATCAAGATCCACAACCTGCGTCCCGCCCCGGGTGCCAAGACCGACAAGATCCGCGTGGGTCGTGGTGAGGCCTCCAAGGGTAAGACTGCCGGTCGTGGTACCAAGGGCACCAAGGCCCGCTACCAGGTTCCGCAGCGCTTCGAGGGTGGCCAGATGCCGCTCCACATGCGCCTGCCGAAGCTGAAGGGCTTCAAGAACCCGTTCAAGATCACGTTCCAGGTCGTCAACCTCGACAAGCTGGCCGAGCTCTACCCGCAGGGTGGAGAGGTCACCGTCGAGGACCTGGTCGCCAAGGGCGCGGTTCGCAAGAACTCCCTCGTCAAGGTGCTCGGCACCGGCGAGGTCTCGGTTGCGCTGCAGGTGACGGTCGACGCCGTCTCCGGCTCCGCCGCCGAGAAGATCACGGCCGCCGGCGGTACGGTCACCGAGCTCGTCTGAGCCCGCTGAATACCGCTTTCGAGCCCCGCACCTCCTTCGGGAGGTGCGGGGCTCGTGCCTTTTCCGGCCCGTTCCGGACCCGGTGGCCCGATTTCGGCCGCGGTCGGGAAATCGGATCGGTCGGCGCTCCGGGCCCCGGAAGGGCCCTCGTTCTTTTGTGTGGCAAACCCGGGCATCCCGTACCCCGTGAGTGGGGGACGGGCCGTACGCGCTTCTTCGGAGTGGCCGCGCACTGTTAGAGTCCGTGGAGTTCCCTTGTAGGCTGCGCGTAGGCTCGCCTGTGCCGTCTGTACGGGAGCCCGAACCGCAAACTCCCCATTCAGGACCGACCCTCCCGCCGACGACGCGCGGGAGGCGCAGGAGGCACCGTGCTCAGTGCGTTCGCGCGGGCGTTCCAGACGCCCGACCTGCGCAAGAAGCTGCTGTTCACGCTGGGCATCATGGTGCTGTTCCGGCTGGGCTCGCACATTCCGATTCCGGGCGTGAGTTTCACGGCCGTGAACGAGTGCGTGAAGGAGACCAAGAACAGCGGCCTCTTCGGGCTCGTCAACCTGTTCAGCGGTGGCGCGCTCCTCCAGTTGACGATCTTCGCCCTCGGCATCATGCCGTACATCACGGCAAGCATCATCCTCCAGCTCCTCACCGTCGTGATCCCGCGACTGGAGGCGCTGAAGAAGGAGGGCCAGGCCGGACAGACCAAGATCACCCAGTACACCCGCTACCTGACCATCGCGCTCGCCGTGCTCCAGGGCACCGGCATCGTGGCGACGGCCTCCAGCGGCGCGCTGTTCTCCGGCTGCCCGCTGGCCAACCAGATCGTCCCGGACACCGGCGTGTTCCGCATCGCCGTCATGGTCCTCACGATGACGGCCGGCACCACGGTCATCATGTGGCTGGGCGAGCTGATCACCGACCGCGGCATCGGCAACGGCATGTCGCTGCTGATCTTCACCTCGATCGCGGCGCAGTTCCCGTCCTCGATGTGGGCGATCAAGCAGTCCGGCACCATCGGCGGCGGCTGGGTCGAGTTCCTCTCCGTGGTCGCGGTCGGCATCATCGTCGTGATGCTCGTCATCTTCGTCGAGCAGGCCCAGCGCCGGATCCCGGTCCAGTACGCGAAGCGGATGATCGGCCGCCGGGCGTTCGGCGGCACCTCGACCTACATCCCGCTCAAGGTGAACCAGGCCGGTGTCATCCCGGTCATCTTCGCCTCGTCGCTGCTCTACATCCCCGCCCTGGTGGTCCAGCTGACCAACAGTCAGGCGGGCTGGGCCACGTGGATCCGGACGAACTTCGTCAAGGGTGACCACCCGATCTACATGGCCACCTACTTCCTGCTGATCGTCTTCTTCGCGTTCTTCTACGTCGCCATCTCCTTCAACCCCGAAGAAGTTGCCGACAATATGAAGAAGTATGGTGGGTTCATCCCGGGCATCCGGGCCGGCCGTCCGACGGCCGAGTACCTGAACTACGTGCTGACCCGTATCACGTGGCCGGGTTCGCTCTACCTGGGCCTGATCGCGTTGATCCCGATGATCGCCCTGGTCGCCTTCGGACAGCAGACCAACTTCCCGTTCGGCGGCACCAGCGTTCTCATCGTCGTCGGCGTCGGACTCGAAACTGTGAAGCAGATCGAGAGCCAGCTCCAGCAGCGCAATTACGAAGGGTTCCTCCGCTGATGCGTATCGTCCTCGTTGGTCCTCCCGGGGCCGGGAAGGGTACTCAGGCGCACCTGCTCGCCAAGACCCTGTCCATTCCCCACATCTCCACCGGCGACCTCTTCCGCGCCAACATCGGCCAGGGCACCCCGCTGGGGCTCGAGGCCAAGAGCTACATGGACGCGGGCCGTCTGGTACCGGACGAGGTCACCATCGGGATGGCCAAGGACCGCATGCTCCAGGAGGACGCCGTCAACGGCTTCCTGCTCGACGGCTTCCCCCGCAACCTGGGCCAGGCCAAGGCGCTGGACGAGTTCCTCGCCGAGCAGGGCATCGCGTTGGACGGCGTGCTCGACCTGGAGGTGCCCGAGGACGAGGTCGTCCGCCGGATCGCCGGTCGCCGACTGTGCCGCAACAACGGCGGCCACGTCTTCCACGTGGACTACAACCCGCCGAAGGCCGAGGGCGTCTGCGACGAGTGCGGCGGCGAGCTGTACCAGCGCTCGGACGACACCGAGGACAAGGTGCGCACGCGCCTGGAGGTCTACCACACGGAGACCGAGCCGATCATCGGGTACTACAAGGAGCAGGGTCTCCTGGTGACCATCCCGGCCCTCGGCAAGGTGGACGAGGTCACCGCCCGCGCGATCGAGGCGCTGAAGCAGGACAGCTGAGTCTCTCGGCGAACGTACGACGGTACGGCCGGATCGCCCGCCCAGCGGGTGGCCCGGCCGTTTCGGCGTCGTACGGTGGTAGGCAGTGGTAATCCGGACTTGGAAGGCGTGACCAGATGGTGGAGATCAAGACCCCCGAGCAGATCGCGAAGATGCGAGCGGCCGGGCTGGTCGTCGCCGAGGCCCTCAAGGCCTGCCGCGAGGCGGTCGCTCCGGGGGTGACCACCCAGGAGCTCAACGACATCGCGGACAAGGTCATCACCGACCACGGCGCCACCTCGAACTTCCGCGCGCACCACGGCGGCCTGTGGTTCCCGGGCGTGATCTGCGCCTCGGTGAACAACGAGGTCGTGCACGGCATCCCGGGCGAGCGGGTGCTGCAGGAGGGCGACCTCATCTCGATCGACTGCGGGGCCATCCTGGACGGCTGGCACGGCGACGCGGCGATCAGCGTGGCGGTCGGCGAGGTTCGGCCCGAGGTCGAGATGCTGAGCCGGGTCACCGAGGGCTCGATGTGGGCCGGCATCGCCCAGATGAAGAAGAACAACCGCCTGGTCGACGTCTCCAAGGCGATCGAGGGCTTCATCCGCCGCCAGCCGCTGCCGCCGAAGGGCAAGTGGGGCATCACCGAGGGCTACGGCGGCCACGGCATCGGCACCGCGATGCACATGGAGCCGCACGTGCTGAACTACGTCGAGCGCGGCCGCGGCAAGGGCCCGAAGCTGGTCCCCGGCACGGTCCTGGCGATCGAGCCGATGGTCTCGCTGGGCACCCCGCACACCACCGTCCTGGACGACGAGTGGACGGTCGTCACCAACGACGGCACCTGGGCCTCGCACTGGGAGCACTCGGTGGCCGTGACCGAGCAGGGCCCGCTGGTCCTGACCGCGTTCGACGGCGGCACGGCCGAACTGGCGAAGCTGGGCATCACCGCCGCTCCGGACCCGCTCGCGTAGTCCCGGCGGCGGCCCGCCGCCGCCGGTGAAGGGGCCCGAGTCCTGGAGGTTTGGACCTCCAGGGCTTTTGTCCTATTTTTATCGGCTGGCAGTGGTCGGCACTGGCCGTACGAGCGAGCAGGAGACAGCACGTGCTCAAGGGATTCCGCGACTTCATGATGCGCGGCAACGTCGTCGACATGGCGGTCGGTGTGGTCATCGGTGCCGCGTTCACCGCGGTGGTGACCGGCTTCGTGTCCGCCTTCCTCACCCCGCTGGTCGGCGTGGTGGTCGGCGCGGCCGGCGACTTCAGCTCGTACAAGGCGACGGTGGCCGGGGTCACCTTCCCGTACGGCCAGTTCCTCAACGTCCTGATCGCCTTCGTCATGACCGCCGCGGTGCTCTACTTCTGCGTGGTCCTGCCGATCACCAAGGCGACCGCGCGCTACCTGCCGAAGAAGCCGAAGGCCCCGAAGCGCCCCTGCCCCGAGTGCCTCACCGAGATCCCCGAGGCCGCCCGTCGCTGCTCGGCCTGCACCGCGCAGGTCGAGCCGCTGACGGTCACGCTCGGGGCCTGAGACGGCGGGTGTGACGGGTGCCGCCTTCCGGGACCCCCGTTTTGGTCCACCGGATGCGCTGGCGTAGGATGGACCGTCGGCTCACTCGTAGCGTGCTTCAGCACGCCCTCTTCCCCTCGGGGGCGGGGTGAACCCAGGTTCGCACGAGCGTTCCGCATACGGTAGCCGGTCCCGGAAGGTGGATCTCGCAGTTCATGGCTAAGAAGCAAGGCGCCATTGAGATCGAGGGCACCGTGATCGAGTCTCTTCCGAACGCGATGTTCAAGGTCGAGCTGCAGAACGGTCACAAGGTCCTCGCGCACATCAGTGGCAAGATGCGCATGCACTACATCCGCATCCTGCCGGACGACCGGGTCGTCGTGGAGCTCAGCCCCTACGACCTCACGCGCGGCCGGATCGTCTACCGCTACAAGTAAAACGTCAGATCTAGACCCGGAGAACCTGAAGCATGAAGGTCAAGCCGAGCGTCAAGAAGATCTGCGACAAGTGCAAGGTGATCCGCCGTCACGGCCGGGTCATGGTGATCTGCGACAACCTGCGCCACAAGCAGCGCCAGGGCTGATCTCTCCCCAGCATTTCTCGTAGTACTTCGCGCGACGCGAAAACGTCATAAGCGGGCTGCCCGATCCGTCCCCCGGGACGGACTGCCACCCCCGGTCAGAGGCCGGGGCTCCCTCACCGAGAGGTGCAGGAGTAGGTAGCACGCAAGACCTCTGAAAAAGCACAGGAGCCTTGAATGGCACGCCTCGCCGGCGTTGATCTCCCCCGTGAGAAGCGGATCGAGATCGCCCTCACCTACGTGTACGGCATCGGCCGTACCCGCGCCCAGCAGACCCTCGCCGAGACCGGCGTCAACCCGGATGTCCGCGTTCGCGACATCACCGAGGAAGACCTGGTCAAGCTGAGCCAGTACATCGACGCCAACTACACGGTCGAGGGTGACCTCCGCCGTGAGGTGGCCGCCGACATCCGCCGCAAGGTCGAGATCGGCTGCTACGAGGGTCTGCGTCACCGTCGGGGCCTGCCGGTCCGCGGCCAGCGCACCCACACCAACGCGCGTACCCGCAAGGGCCCGCGTCGCGCGATCGCCGGCAAGAAGAAGCCGGGCAAGAAGTAGTCCGTCCCGTAACCGGACATCCCTCCGGCCCGCGGGTCAGCGGACCGACCACCTCAGTAGGAGAACAGACTTATGCCCCCCAAGGGTCGTCAGGCTGCCGGCGCGAAGAAGATCCGCCGCAAGGAAAAGAAGAACGTCGCTCACGGCCACGCGCACATCAAGAGCACGTTCAACAACACCATCGTTTCGATCACCGACCCCGCGGGCAACGTGATCTCCTGGGCCTCCGCCGGCCACGTCGGCTTCAAGGGCTCGCGCAAGTCCACCCCGTTCGCCGCGCAGATGGCCGCCGAGGCCGCTGCCCGTCGCGCGCAGGAGCACGGCATGCGCAAGGTCGACGTCTTCGTGAAGGGTCCGGGCTCCGGCCGCGAGACCGCGATCCGTTCGCTCCAGGCCACCGGCCTGGAGGTCGGCTCGATCCAGGACGTCACCCCCACCCCGCACAACGGCTGCCGTCCGCCGAAGCGCCGCCGCGTCTGACGCAGCGCCTTCGGGCACTCGGTAGTACTGCTTGAAACCTCGTACGGGCTCCCACACACAGTGATTCGTCGCTTCCTGCGGGAGCCCGTACGCTTGGTCCTGTCGGCATCAAATAGTGGGTGCCGAAGACAACTGGAGGAACATCCCCCATGCTTATCGCTCAGCGTCCCTCGCTGACCGAAGAGGTCGTCGACGAGTTCCGCTCGCGGTTCGTGATCGAGCCGCTGGAGCCGGGCTTCGGCTACACCCTCGGCAACTCCCTGCGCCGCACGCTCCTGTCGTCGATCCCGGGTGCCGCTGTCACCAGCATCCGCATCGACGGCGTCCTGCACGAGTTCACCACCGTGCCGGGCGTCAAGGAGGACGTGACCGACCTCATCCTCAACATCAAGCAGCTGGTCGTCTCCTCGGAGCACGACGAGCCGGTCGTGATGTACCTGCGCAAGCAGGGCCCGGGTGTCGTCACCGCCGCCGACATCGCCCCGCCGGCGGGTGTCGAGGTGCACAACCCCGAGCTGATCCTCGCCACGCTCAACGGCAAGGGCAAGCTGGAGATGGAGCTGACCGTCGAGCGCGGTCGCGGCTACGTCTCCGCCGTCCAGAACAAGGCCTCCGGCCAGGAGATCGGCCGCATCCCGGTCGACTCGATCTACAGCCCCGTGCTGAAGGTCACCTACAAGGTCGAGGCCACCCGTGTCGAGCAGCGGACCGACTTCGACAAGCTGATCGTCGACGTCGAGACCAAGCCCGCCATGCGTCCGCGCGACGCCATGGCCTCGGCCGGCAAGACCCTGGTGGAGCTGTTCGGCCTCGCCCGCGAGCTGAACATCGACGCCGAGGGCATCGACATGGGCCCGTCCCCGACGGACGCCGCCCTGGCCGCCGACCTGGCGCTGCCGATCGAGGAGCTGGAGCTCACGGTCCGCTCCTACAACTGCCTCAAGCGCGAGGGCATCCACACCGTGGGTGAGCTCGTCGCCCGCTCCGAGGCCGACCTGCTCGACATCCGCAACTTCGGTGCGAAGTCGATCGACGAGGTCAAGGCGAAGCTGGCCGGCATGGGCCTGGCCCTCAAGGACAGCCCGCCCGGGTTCGACCCGACCGCCGCCGCCGACGCCTTCGGCGCCGACGACCTGGACGACGCGGGTTACGCGGAGACCGAGCAGTACTGAAAGACTTGACCGCGGGGGCGGTTCCCCGGAACCGCCCCCGTCGTCGTGAAAGTCGTGCGGGCACAGTGCCCGTACGCCCGCTGCGGTACCTGGTACGGCCGCAGTCGGAGATTCGAGGAGTAATTCCATGCCGCGTCCCACCAAGGGTGCCCGCCTCGGCGGCGGCCCGCACCACGAGCCGCTGCTGCTCGCCGGTCTGTGCCGGGAGCTGTTCCAGTACGGCCGCATCACCACGACCGAGGCCAAGGCCCGTCGGATGCGCCCGCTGGCGGAGAAGCTGATCACCAAGGCGAAGAAGGGCGACATCCACAACCGTCGCCTGGTTCGCAAGACGATCACCGACATCGCCGTGCTGCACACTCTCTTCACCGAGATCGCGCCGCGCTACGAGAACCGCCCGGGTGGCTACACCCGCATCACCAAGATCGGTCCCCGTCGTGGCGACAACGCCCCGATGGCCGTGATCGAGCTGGTCGAGGCGCTGACCGTCGCGCAGAACGCCGTCGGCGAGGCCGAGGCCGCCACCAAGCGCGCCGTCAAGGAGGCCGACGAGGCCGCCGCGGTCGAGACCAAGGCCGACGAGGCCGAGGCCGCCGAGCAGGCCTGACACCTCCGGGTGTGAACCGGGCCCGCTTCCCCATCGCTGGGGGAGCGGGCCCGTTCCCTTGTCGCGGGACCGAACGCGGGAGAAGAGAAGCAGTGGTCAACGATTGCGCCGAGCAGCCGCCGGTGAAGGACGGCCCGGCGGACGGGTACGTCCGGGTCCGGCTCGATCTCGCCTACCAGGGCGCCGAGTTCTCCGGCTGGGCCCGCCAGAAGGGCGGCCGCCGGACGGTCCAGGAGGAGATCGAGACCGCGCTGCAGATCGTCACCCGCAGCCCGGAGCTGTTCCCCCTGACGGTGGCCGGCCGCACCGACGCCGGGGTGCACGCGCGCGGCCAGGTCGCACACGTCGACCTGCCCGCCGAGCTGTGGGAGGCGCACCGGGAGAAGCTGCTGCGGCGGCTGGCCGGGCGGCTGCCCGGGGACGTCCGGATCTACCGGGTCGGCGAGGCGCCGGCCGGGTTCGACGCCCGCTTCTCGGCGATCTGGCGCCGGTACGCGTACCGGGTCGCCGACCACCAGGGCGGGGTGGACCCGCTGCTGCGCGGTCATGTGCTCTGGCACGACCGGCCGCTGGACGTGGACCGGATGAACGAGGCCGCGAAGCTGCTGCTCGGCGAGCACGACTTCGCCGCGTACTGCAAGAAGCGCGAGGGCGCCACCACCATCCGCACCCTGCTGGAGCTGCACTGGGACCGCGTCCCGGTGGACCCGTACGCGGCCCAGGAGGGCTCGCTCGCGGTCGCCACCGTCCGGGCCGACGCCTTCTGCCACAACATGGTCCGGGCGCTGGTCGGCGCGATGCTGCTGGTCGGCGACGGGCACCGGCCGGTGGAGTTCCCCGGCGAGGTGCTGGCCGGCGGGGTGCGCAACTCCGCCGTCAACGTGATCCGGCCGTACGGGCTGACGCTGGAGGAGGTCGGCTACCCGCCGGACGACCGGCTGGCCGAGCGGAACCGGGCGGCACGGCGGATGCGGACCCTCCCGGGACGGCCCGCCCTACCACAGCCGGAGCCCGGAGCCGCCCCCTAAATCGGTTTGGGCCGGGGGCGTCGGCTTGGGACAATCCTCTCCATGGGACACGTCGAGATTTCGCACCTGGAGTACTACCTGCCGGACGGGCGGGTGCTGTTCGACGACGCGTCCTTCCGGGTCGGCGAGGGCGCCGCGGTCGCCCTGGTCGGCGCGAACGGTGCCGGCAAGACCACGTTGCTGCGGATGATCGCGGGGGACCTCCAGCCGCACGGCGGCTCGGTGACGATCAGCGGCGGGCTCGGCGTGATGCGCCAGTTCGTCGGCACCACCGGCCGCGAGGACCAGCGGTCCACCCCAGGCGCGCTGCCGGCGGACGCCTCGGTCCGCGACCTGCTGGTGTCGGTCGCCCCCGAGCGGATCGCCACGGCGGCCCGCGCGGTGGACGCCGCCGAACTGGCGATGATCGCCCAGGACGACGAGAAGACGCAGATGGCCTACGCCCAGGCGCTCTCCGACTGGGCCGACGTCGGCGGCTACGACTACGAGACCGACTGGGACGTCTGCACCACGGCGGCTCTCGGCGTGCCCTTCGACAAGGCCCAGTGGCGCGGCCTGAACACGCTCTCCGGCGGCGAGCAGAAGCGGCTCGTCCTGGAGACGCTGCTGCGCGGGCCCGAGGAGGTGCTGCTGCTCGACGAGCCGGACAACTACCTGGACGTCCCCGGCAAGCGCTGGCTGGAGGAGGCCATCAAGGCCACCTCGAAGACCGTGCTGTACATCTCGCACGACCGCGAGCTGCTCTCCCGCACCGCCGAGAAGATCATCAGCGTCGAGTCCGGCGCCGCCGGAAGCAGCGTCTGGGTGCACGGCGGCGGCTTCGACTCCTTCCACGAGGCCCGCAAGGACCGCTTCGCGCGCTTCGAGGAGCTGGGCCGGCGGTGGGACGAAGAACACGCCAAGCTCAAGAAGCTGGTGGTCACCCTGCGCCAGGCCGCGTCGGTCAGCCACGCCCTGGCCACCCGCTACGCCGCCGCGCAGACCCGCCTGAAGAAGTTCGAGGAGGCCGGCCGGCCGGAGGAGCCCCCGCGCGAGCAGTCCATCAGCATGCGGCTCAAGGGCGGGCGCACCGGCGTGCGCGCCTTCACCATGGAGCAGCTGGAACTCACCGACCTCATGCAGCCCTTCGACCTGGAGGTCTTCTACGGCGAGCGGATCGGGGTGCTGGGCGCCAACGGCGCCGGGAAGTCCCACCTGCTGCGGCTGCTGGCGGGCGACGAGACGGTCGCGCACACCGGCGCCTGGAAGCTGGGCGCCCGGGTCGTCCCCGGCCACTTCCGGCAGACCCACGCCCACCCGGAGCTGTTCGGCCGCACCGTCCGCTCGATCATCGAGGAGGAGCACGCGCTCAGCCGCGGCGCCGCGATGGGCGCGCTGCGCCGGTACGAGCTGGACCGCCAGGAGGAGCAGAAGTTCGAGTCGCTGTCCGGCGGGCAGCAGGCCCGGCTGATGATCCTCAAGCTCGAACTCTCCGGTGTGACGGCCCTGTTGCTCGACGAGCCGACCGACAACCTGGACCTGGAGAGCGCCGAGGCGCTGCAGGCCGGGCTGGAGGCCTTCGACGGCACCGTGCTGTGCGTCACCCACGACCGCTGGTTCGCCAGGACCTTCGACCGCTTCCTGGTCTTCGGGGCCGACGGCCGGGTGTTCGAGTCGCCGGAACCGGTCTGGGACGTGACCCGGGTGGAGCGCGAGCGCTGAGTGCGCACGGGGGTGCTCCCGGGCATTTTTGACCCGCTCCGCCCCTGCCGGTAACCTGGACGCTTGATGTGCGTATTGGCTCGCTCTATCTCACGTGAGAGGTCGGTACGCCGGAGACATCAGGTCGACGACCAGCGGTCACCCTTGAATTGCGTCCAAGGGTGGTCAGGCTGCTCTTCCGTCCGGGTGCTCCTGTCAGGACTCACTCACTGAAAAGCGAAGGCTACGACCGTGCGTACGTACAGCCCCAAGCCCGGCGACGTCCAGCGTCAGTGGCACGTCATCGACGCGACCGACGTCGTGCTCGGCCGCCTGGCTTCCCAGGCCGCCAACCTCCTCCGGGGCAAGCACAAGGCGATCTACGCGCCGCACGTTGACACTGGTGACTTCGTCATCATCATCAACGCCGACAAGGTGCACCTGTCCGGTAACAAGAAGACCCAGAAGCTGGCCTACCGCCACTCGGGCTTCCCGGGCGGTCTGCGCTCGGTGCGCTACGACGACCTGCTGGCGAACAACCCGGAGAAGGCCGTCGAGAAGGCCATCAAGGGCATGATCCCCAAGAACAGCCTGGGCCGCCAGATGCTCTCGAAGCTGAAGGTCTACTCGGGCGACCAGCACCCGCACGCTGCCCAGCAGCCGGTGCCGTTCGAGATCACCCAGGTCGCGCAGTAATTCGGCCACCAAGCCCCCCAACACTGAAAAGAGCTGAGGAACACCGTGGCCGAGACCACTGAAACCCTTGAGGTCGACTTCGACGAGACCGTCGTCGAGGGCGAGTACACCTCCGAGGAGAGCTACACCTCCGAGTCGCTGGCCGGTCGCTTCGGCGAGGCCGTCCCCGGCGCCGGCCTGGGCCGTCGCAAGGAGGCGATCGCCCGCGTGCGCATCGTCCCCGGCACGGGCCAGTGGAAGATCAACGGTCGCACCCTTGAGGGCTACTTCCCCAACAAGGTGCACCAGCAGACCGTGAACGAGCCCTTCAAGCTCCTGGAGCTGGACGGCCGTTACGACGTCGTCGCCCGCATCAGCGGTGGCGGCGTGTCCGGCCAGGCCTACGCGCTGCGCCTCGGCGTGGCCCGTGCCCTGAACGAGGCCGACGTGGACAACAACCGCGGCGCGCTGAAGAAGGCCGGCTTCCTGACCCGTGACGCCCGCGCCGTCGAGCGCAAGAAGGCCGGTCTCAAGAAGGCCCGCAAGGCGCCGCAGTACAGCAAGCGCTAATCGCGTCCCAGGGGGTGCGGTCCGTCCTCGCGGCGCACCCCCTGGATGCGCGAAACCGTCGCCCCGGAGTACCACGCGTACTCCGGGGCGACGTGTTCCCCGGCTACTGTGCGGCGGCCGGGATCATCGGTTGGTTCCGAGCAGTGGTGATGGAGGACGGACAGTGGGACGACTCTTCGGTACGGACGGCGTACGCGGGGTGGCCAACGAGGGACTGACGGCGGAGCTCGCGCTCGGGCTGTCCGTCGCCGCGGCGCACGTGCTCGGCGAGGCCGGTGCCTTCGACGGCCACCGGCCGGTCGCGGTGGTCGGCCGTGACCCGCGCGCCTCCGGGGAGTTCCTGGAGGCCGCCGTCATCGCCGGTCTGGCGAGCGCCGGGGTCGACGTCCTGCGGGTCGGCGTCCTGCCCACCCCGGCCGTGGCGTACCTCACCGGCGCGCTCGGCGCCGACTTCGGCGTGATGCTGTCCGCCAGCCACAACGCCATGCCGGACAACGGCATCAAGTTCCTCGCCCGCGGCGGCCACAAGCTGGACGACCGGATCGAGGACGCGATCGAGTCCCACTACCGCAAGCACACGCTCGGCGAGGAGGACTGGAACCGTCCGACCGGTGCGGCCGTCGGCCGGGTCCGCGAGTACACCGAGGGCTTCGACAAGTACGTCGCCCACCTGATCGGCGTGCTGCCCAACCGCCTGGACGGCGTCAAGGTCGTCATCGACGGCGCCCACGGCGCGGCCGCCTACGTCGCCCCCGAGGCCTTCGCCCGGGCCGGCGCCGAGGTCGTCCACACCCTGGGGGCCGAGCCCACCGGCCTCAACATCAACGACGGCGTCGGCTCCACCCACCTGGACCGGCTGCGCACCGCGATGAAGGAGTACAAGGCCGACCTCGGCATCGCGCTGGACGGCGACGCCGACCGCTGCCTGGCCGCCGACGCCGAGGGCGACGAGGTCGACGGCGACCAGATCATCGCCATCCTCGCGGTCGCCATGAAGGAGGCCGGCACCCTGCGCGGCAACACCGCGGTGGCCACCGTCATGTCCAACCTCGGCTTCAAGCTGGCGATGGAGCGCGAGGGCGTCGAGCTGGTGGAGACCGCCGTCGGCGACCGCTACGTGCTGGAGGCCATGAAGGAGCACGGCTTCGCGCTGGGCGGCGAGCAGTCCGGCCACGTCATCATGCTGGACCACGCCACCACCGGCGACGGCACCCTGACCGGCCTGATGCTGGGCGCCCGACTGGCCGCCACCAAGCAGCCGCTGGCCGACCTGGCCGCGGTGATGACCCGGCTGCCGCAGGTCCTGATCAACGTCAAGGGCGTCGACAAGTCCCGGGTGCACAGCAGCCCCGAGCTGGCCGCCGCGCTCTCCGCCGCCGAGACCGAGCTGGGCTCCACCGGCCGGGTGCTGCTGCGCCCGTCGGGCACCGAGCCGCTGGTCCGGGTGATGGTCGAGGCCGCCGACCCGGCGCAGGCCGAGGCGGTCGCGCAGCGGCTCGCCGAGGCCGTGCGCACCCACCTGGGCTGAGCCCGTCCGTTCCGCCGCGCAGAAGGCCCCCACCGGGTTTCCGGTGGGGGCCTTCCGGCGTGTGCCGGGGTGTTCGTCGGGGCCGGTCGGGCCGGCGCGGGCCGTCCGCGGGCCGTCCGCGGGGCTCAGAGCTTGCGCAGCAGCGCCCGGCGGACCTTGTGGTCCTGGCCCTTCTGCAGGATCAGGGTGGCCCGGCCGCGGGTCGGCAGCACGTTCTCCAGCAGGTTGGGCTTGTTGATGGTGCGCCAGACCTGGCGGCCGTACTCCATCGCCTCCTCCTCCGGCACCTCGGTGAAGCGGCGGAAGTAGGAGTTCGGGTCCTGGAAGGCCGTCTGCCGCAGCTTGCGGAAGCGGTCCAGGTACCAGTGCTCGATGTCGTCGGTCCGGGCGTCGACGTAGATCGAGAAGTCGAAGTAGTCGGCCACCGCGAGGCGGGTGCGGCCGTCCGTGCCGGGCAGGGCCGGCTGGAGCACGTTCAGGCCCTCGACGATCAGGATGTCCGGGCGCTCCACGGTCAGCCGCTCGTCCGGCACGATGTCGTACACCAGGTGCGAGTAGACCGGAGCGCTGACGCTCTCCTTGCCCGCCTTCACGTCCGCCACGAAGCGCGTCAGCGCCCGGCGGTCGTACGACTCGGGGAAGCCCTTGCGGGCCATCAGACCGCGGCGGCGCAGCTCGGCGTTGGGGAGCAGGAAGCCGTCGGTGGTGACCAGCTCGACCCGGGGGTGCTCGGGCCAGCGCGCCAGCAGCGCCTGGAGCAGGCGCGCGGTGGTCGACTTCCCGACGGCGACCGAGCCGGCCACGCCGATGATGAACGGCGTCCGGGTGCGCTCGGTGTCCGGGGTGTCCAGGAAGGTGCCCAGGGTGCCGCGCAGTTCGTGCGTGGCGTGGATGTACAGGTTCAGCAGCCGCGACAGCGGCAGGTAGACGTCACGCACCTCGTCGAGGTCGAGGGCGGTGCCGAGGCCGCGCAGCTGCTCCACCTCCTCGGCGGTCAGCGGCAGCGGCGTACGCTCGCGCAGCGCGCTCCACTCGGCCCGGCTGAGGTCCACGTAGGGGGACGGGGACGGGCCGGCCGTGGCAGCGCCCCGCGTACAGAGTTCGGTCAGCACATGCTCCATTGTGAGCCGTAGCGGCGTTCACGGTGGTTGTGGTGTCGGTCACGCAGCGTTGGCGCGAGGCGGGAAAACGGCCACAGAACCGCCCTTATGCTGGCACGCATGTGCGGAATTGTTGGATACGTGGGCGCGCAGTCCGCCCTCGACGTAGTAATCGCAGGCCTGCAGCGCCTTGAGTACCGGGGTTACGACTCGGCCGGTGTCGCGGTGCAGGTCCAGGACTCCGACGGGCAGTGGAGCCTGTCCACCGACAAGCGGGCCGGGAAGCTCGCCAACCTGGAGAAGTCGCTCGCCGAGTCCCCTCTGCCCGGCGGCACCACCGGCATCGGCCACACCCGCTGGGCCACCCACGGCGGCCCGACGGACGCCAACGCCCACCCGCACCTGGACGACGACCTGCGGGTCGCCGTGGTGCACAACGGCATCATCGAGAACTTCGCCCAGCTGCGCGCCGAGATCGCCGAGCGCGGCCACACCCTCCGGTCCGAGACCGACACCGAGGTCGTCGCCCACCTGCTGGGCGAGGCCTACCAGGGCGACCTCGCCGAGGCCATGCGGATCGTCTGCCGCCGGCTGGAGGGCGCCTTCACCCTCGTGTCGGTGCACGCCGACGCGCCGGACGTCGTGGTGGGCGCCCGTCGCAACTCGCCGCTGGTCGTCGGCCGCGGTGAGGGCGAGAACTTCCTCGCCTCGGACGTCGCCGCCTTCATCGCGCACACCCGCGAGGCGATCGAGCTGGGCCAGGACCAGGTCGTCGAGCTGCGCCGCGAGGGCGTGACCGTCACCAACTTCGACGGCACCCCGGCCGACGTGCGCGAGTACCACGTCGACTGGGACGCCTCCGCCGCCGAGAAGGGCGGCTACGACTACTTCATGCTCAAGGAGATCGCCGAGCAGCCGAAGGCCGTCGCGGACACCCTCCTCGGCCGCATCGGCACCGACGGCCGGCTCACCCTCGACGAGCTGCGGATCTCCGACGCGGACCTGCGGTCGGTCGACAAGGTCGTCATCGTCGCCTGCGGCACGGCCTTCCATGCCGGCATGATCGCCAAGTACGCGATCGAGCACTGGACCCGCATCCCCTGCGAGGTCGAGGTCGCCTCCGAGTTCCGCTACCGCGACCCGATCATGGGTCCGGGCACCCTGGTCATCGCCATCTCGCAGTCCGGCGAGACCATGGACACCCTGATGGCCCTGCGGCACGCCCGCGAGCAGGGCGCCAAGGTGCTGGCGATCTGCAACACCAACGGCTCCACCATCCCGCGCGAGTCGGACGCCGTGCTGTACACGCACGCCGGCCCGGAGGTCGCGGTCGCGTCCACCAAGGCGTTCCTGACCCAGCTGGTCGCCTGCTACCTGGTCGCCCTGTACCTGGGCCAGGTGCGCGGCACCAAGTGGGGCGACGAGATCTTCGCCGTCATCAAGGAACTCGGCGACGCGCCGAAGCAGGTCGAGCAGGTCCTGGAGACCATGGAGCCGGTGCGCGAGCTGGCCCGCTCGCTGGCCGACGCCCGCTCGGTGCTGTTCCTCGGCCGCCACGTCGGCTTCCCGGTGGCCCTGGAGGGCGCGCTCAAGCTCAAGGAGCTGGCGTACATGCACGCCGAGGGCTTCGCGGCGGGCGAGCTCAAGCACGGCCCGATCGCGCTGATCGAGGAGGGTCTGCCGGTCGTCGTGGTCGTGCCCTCGCCGCGCGGGCGGTCGATCCTGCACGACAAGATCGTCTCCAACATCCAGGAGATCCGGGCCCGTGGCGCCCGCACGATCGTGATCGCGGAGGAGGGCGACGAGGCCGTCGTCCCGTACGCGGACCACCTGATCCGCATCCCGGTCACCCCGACCCTGCTCCAGCCGCTGGTCTCCACGGTCCCGCTCCAGGTCTTCGCCTGCGAGCTGGCCACGGCCAAGGGCCACGAGGTCGACCAGCCGCGCAACCTGGCGAAGTCGGTCACCGTCGAGTAACCGCCCGGCCGTTCGGCACGGCGTCCCTGCGGCGGCTGCGTCCTGCCGCAGGGGCGCCGTCGTGCTTCCCGCGGGATAGCGTCGGCGGTAGTCGACCGCTGGAGGAGTGCCGTCATGCGTCATGCCCACCGTGTGGAAGCCGTCCGGGCCGCCGAGGCGGAGCTGATGGCGCGGCTCCCGGAGGGGACGCTGATGCAGCGGGCGGCCGCGGGGCTGGCGGCGACCTGCGCGCGGCTGCTGACGCGGCGTCGTGGCCGGGTGTACGGGAGCCGGGTCGTGGTGCTCGCGGGCAGCGGGGACAACGGGGGTGACGCCCTGTACGCCGGGGCCGCGCTGGCCCGGCGCGGGGCGCGGGTGACGGCCGTGCTGTCGGCGCCGGAGCGGGTGCACGCGGGTGGGCTGGCCGCGCTGCGGGCGGCCGGCGGACGGGTCACGGCGGAGCGGGACGTCGGCCTGGCCGAGTTCTCGCGCGCGGACCTGGTGCTGGACGGGATCGTCGGCATCGGCGGCCGCGGCGGGCTGAGGCCCGGGGCGCAGCCGTACGCGCAGGCCGCGCGGCGCGGCGTGGTGGTCGCGGTGGACCTGCCCAGCGGGGTGGACGCCGACACCGGCGAGGTGCCGGGCGCTGCGCTGCGCGCGGACGTCACGGTCTGCTTCGGCACGTACAAGCCCGGATTGCTGGTCGACCCGGGGGCCTCGTACGCGGGCGCCGTGCAGTTGGTCGGGATCGGGCTGGACCTGCCGGAGGCGGACGTGACGGCCCCGCAGCACGCGGACGTGGCGGCGCTGCTGCCGCTGCCCGGCGCGGAGAGCGACAAGTACCGGCGGGGCGTGGTCGGGGTGGCGGCCGGCTCGGTGACGTACCCGGGGGCGGCGGTGCTGGCGGTCGCCGGGGCGCAGCGGGGCGGCGCGGGCGCCGTCCGCTACGTGGGCACGGCGGCCGAGGAGGTGGTGCGGCGCTTCCCGGAGACGCTGGTCACCGAGGGCGGTCCGGCCGGGGCCGGCCGGGTGCAGGCCTGGGTGGTCGGGCCGGGCGGCGGCGAGGGGGCGCGGCAGGCGCTGGCCGAGGCGCTGGCAAGCGACGTCCCGGTCCTGGTGGACGCGGACGGGCTGACCGAACTGGCCCGGCTCGGACCGGACGCGCTGGCCGGACGCACCGCGCCCACCCTGCTCACCCCGCACACCGGCGAGGCCGCCCGCCTGCTGGCGGGGGCCGAGGGCACCCCGCCGCCGGCCGCCGACGAGCTGGCTGCCGCCCGGCTCGCCACCGCCCGCCGACTGGCGGCCGCCTACCGTGCGACGGTGCTGCTGAAGGGCTCCACCACGGTGGTCGCCGACCCGGGCGGCGCCGTCCGGGTGAACCCCACCGGCACCTCCTGGCTGGCCACGGCGGGCAGCGGCGACGTCCTGGCCGGCCTGGCCGGCTCGCTGCTGGCGGCGGGCCTGTCGCCGCTCGACGCCGCCTCGGCGGCCGCCTACCTGCACGGCCTGGCCGGGCGCGAGGCGGCGGGCGGCCCGGGCGCGCCGGTGACGGCGCTCGCGGTCGCGGAGGCGCTGCCCGCGGTGTGGCGGGCGGTCCGGGGGGGCTGAGGGAGCGGAACCGTACGCTCCGCCGGCGGCGTCCGAGGAGGGCGTGACGAACGGTCCGCCGCGGACCGGCACGGCGGGCGGGTCCCGCCCCCGGCCGCCGCGTCGACGGGCCGTTCGGCGAGGACTCCGGGACGTCTGGGAGACTGACCCTGATGACAACTGCGAACACGACCGGCTCAGCCACCCTGACCGACGGGCTGCGGGCCGAGGCGACCATCGATCTCGGCGCGCTGCGGGGCAACCTCGCGGCGCTGCGCGAGCGTGTCGGCAGCGCGGCGGTGATGCTCGCGGTCAAGGCGAACGCCTACGGCCACGGCGCGGTCGAGTGTGCCCGCGAGGCGGTCGCCAACGGGGTCGGCTGGCTCGGCTGCGCGACGCCCGACGAGGCGCTGGCGCTGCGGGCCGCGGGCATCCGCCCGGAACACGCCCGCGTCCTGTGCTGGCTGTGGACGCCCGGCGGGCCGTGGCGCGAGGCGCTCCGCGCCGACCTGGACATCTCGGTCAGCGGCCAGTGGGCGCTGGACGAACTGCTGCCGGCCGTCCGCGAGACCGGCATCCCGGCGCGCGTGCACCTCAAGGCCGACACCGGCCTCGGCCGCAACGGCTGCCAGCCGCAGGACTGGCCCCGGCTGGTGGCTGCCGCCCGGCGTGCCGAGGCCGAGGGGCTGCTCACCGTGGTCGGCGTCTGGTCGCACTTCGCGGCCGCCGACGAGCCCGGACACCCGTCGATCCAGGCCCAGCTGGACTCCTACCGCACTGCGCTGGCCGTGGCCGAGGGGGCCGGCCTGCGCCCCCTGGTGCGGCACCTGGCGAACTCGCCGGCCGCCCTGCTGTTGCCCGAGTCGCACTTCGACCTGGTCCGCACCGGCCTGGCCGCGTACGGGCTGTCGCCGGTGCCCGAGGTGGGCTCGCCGGCCGACTTCGGGCTGCGCCCGGTGATGTCGCTGACCGCGCGGCTGGCGCTGGTCAAGGAGGTCCCCGGCGGGCACGGGGTCAGCTACGGCCACCACTACACGACGCCAGGCCCGACCACGCTGGGCCTGGTCCCGCTCGGCTACGGCGACGGCGTCCCCCGGCACGCCAGCGGCACCGGCCCGGTGCTGGTCGGCGGCAAGTGGCGCACGGTGGCCGGCCGGGTGGCGATGGACCAGTTCGTCGTGGACCTGGGCGGGGACGCCCCCGGGGTCGGCGAGGAAGCCCTGCTGTTCGGCAACGGCGAGCGCGGCGAGCCGACCGCCGAGGACTGGGCCCGCGCCTGCGGCACCATCTCGTACGAGATCGTCACCCGGATCGGCGCCCGGGTGCCCCGCCGCTACCTGGACGGCAGCCGCCCCGAGGGCCCGTCGGCATGACCGACGCGCCGACCGGGGACGGAGCGGTCGCGGCGGTCGCCAAGGCGGCCGGCGCGGCCTCCGGGGTGAGCCGGGCGGGCGTGATCGGGATCTCGGTCGGCGTCCTGGCGGCCGGCGCGGCCGCCGGGGTGGCGATCGAGCGGCTGACGGTCGGGCGGGCGATGCGCCGCCGGGCCCGGGCCGAGCTGGACGCGAGCGCCCCGTTCGGATCGCTGCGCGGACGCCCCCGCAGGGTGGCCGCGCCCGATGGCACCGAGCTGTACGTGGAGCTGGACGGCCCCCGGCCCGAGTCCGAGTCCGAGTCCGACGGCGACGGGTCCGGCCGGGAGCCGCTGACCGTGGTGTTCTGCCACGGCTACTGCCTCAACCAGGACAGCTGGCACTTCCAGCGGGCCGCGCTGCGCGAGGGCGTGCGGATGGTCTTCTGGGACCAGCGCAGCCACGGCCGCTCCGAGCGCTCCCGCTCGTACCTGGCGGGCGAGCCGGCCGGCATCGACCAGCTGGGCGGGGACCTCAAGGCGGTGATCGACGCCGTCGCGCCGACCGGTCCGCTGGTGCTGGTGGGCCACTCGATGGGCGGCATGACGGTGATGGCGCTGGCCGACCAGCACCCGGAGCTGTTCCGGGAGCGCGTCGCCGGGGTCGCCCTGATCGGCACCCTCGCCGGCGACTGGAACGAGGTGAACCTCGGCCTGCCGAAGGCCGGGGCGAAGCTGTTCAAGAAGGTCGCGCCCGGCATGGTGAAGCTGCTGGGCCGCCAGGTCGACCTGGTGGAGGCGACCAGGCGGCTGGGCTCCGACGTGGCCGGCGTCTTCTACCGGAAGTTCTCCTTCGGGAGCCGGGACGTCGACCCCGGCGTGGTGCGCTTCGCGGAGCAGCTGCTCGACGCCACCCCGATCGACGTGGTCGCCGAGTTCTACCCGGTGTTCGGCGCGCACGAGAAGTACGGGGCGCTGGCCGCGCTGCGCGGCCTGCCGGCGCTGGTGCTGGCCGGGACGAAGGACCTGCTGACGCCCTCGGCGCACAGCGAGGCGATGGCCGAGCGGCTGCCGGGCGCCGCGCTGGTCCTGGCCGAGGGCGCCGGGCACCTGGTGATGCTGGAGCGCCCCGAACCGGTCGACCGCGAGCTGGCGCTGCTGCTGCGCCGGGCCGCCGACTTCGCCGGGGCCGCGCCGCTGCCCGCGGCCGTCCTCGACCTGACCCGGGAGCCGGCCGCCGGGACGCCCGCCGAGAGCGCCGGCGAACCGGCCGTCGACCCCGCCTGACTCCTGCCCCGGCACCCGTGCGCCGCACCGGGGGGCGGCGATGTGGCACGGTAGCGGTGGCGGCCGGTGGTCGGCGCGCCGGTACGGACCGAAGGGCAAGACACGCGCATGGGCTCGCACGCCACTCTCACCGTCCCCACCCCGGAGCGGATGGGCCGCCTCGGCCGGGAGCTGGCCGCGCTGCTGCGGCCCGGGGACCTGGTGCTGCTCTCCGGTGAGCTGGGGGCGGGGAAGACCACGCTGACCCGGGGCCTGGGGGAGGGACTGCGGGTCCGCGGGGCGGTGACCTCGCCGACCTTCGTGATCGCCCGGGTGCACCCCTCGCTGGTCGGCGGCCCGGCCCTGGTGCACGTGGACGCGTACCGGCTCGGCGGGGACCTGGACGAGATGGAGGACCTCGACCTGGACGTCTCGCTGCCGGAGTCGGTGGTCGTGGTCGAGTGGGGCGAGGGCAAGGTCGAGCGGCTGTCCGAGGACCGGCTGGAGGTCCGGATCGAGCGCGCCCTGGGCGACACCGCCGACGGGGACGACCAGGACCCGCGCCGGGTGCTGCTGACCGGTGTCGGCCCGCGCTGGGCGGACGTGGCGCTCGTGACGCTGGCGGGACAGGAGTAGCGGCGGGTCGCGACGACTTGCCGACAGGCTGTCGGCAAGATGTTGCGGGCGGGGTACCGGGCGTGGTGGGATGGGTGCTGCGGTTAGGTCTGCCTAACTAGGGAGGCGCCATGTCGAGCACCACCCCCGCCCCGGAGCGCGCCGCCCGCGCCGCCGGGGCCGGAGAGCCCGCCCGTCGCGCTCCGGGCGAGCCGATGAGGGCACTGCTGGCCGCCTGCGCGGCCGCCGAGGCGGTGTCCACCCCGCCCGGGCCGGAACCGAGGCAGGCCGAGGAGCCCGGGACGAGGACGCCCCGGGCCGCGTGAGGCCGCCTCAGGCGACCACGACCACCTTGGTGTCCTTCGGCGCGAAGTCCCAGAGCAGCTGCCCGTCGGCCCGGCCGCTGCGGATGCCGCCGGTCTTGGCCTTCGGGTCCGCGGTCGCGGTCGGCGTCGAGGTCGAGCCGTCCACCGCCGCGCTGAAGCCGAACACCACGCCGCTCTGCTGCGCGAAGCGCACCACGTGCTCGATCTGCCGCCCGTCCGTGCCGGTGGCGGTCGCGGTGCGGCTGTACACGGCGTAGCTGCCGGGGGCCGGCTCGACCGTGCCCGGGGCGACCGGGAAGGCCGCCGTGACCTGCGGGTTCTTCTTCGGCTCGACCAGCCAGACGAAGTGGCTGCTCACCGAGTAGACCACCCGCGTGCCGGTGCCCGAGGTGGCCGGCAGCGGCGGGACGGTCGGGGTGGGCGAGGCGCTCGGCGCCGTCGCGGTGGCGGTGCCGACCGCCGTGGTGGTGGGGGTGGGCTTGGCACCGCCGGCCCGGTCCTGGGCGCCGTTGGCCTGGAAGGCCAGCAGGCTCACCACCGCCAGGGCCCCCAGGGTCAGCCCCGTGACCACCACTCCAGGACCCATCTTCGCCACGTGCCGCTCCCGCTGCCGTCCTTTACGTACGGCCTTATCGTGCCAGGTCCCTCCGTCCGGGGCGCAGCGCGTCGGATGTGTGTTCCCGGTTGGAACGCCTTGCCGATCAGTCGGTCGGCCCAGCGTCGGTCTAACCTTGACCCGTGCTGCTGCTCGCGTTCGACACCGCTACCCCCGCCGTCACCGCCGCCGTCCACGACGGCACCGCCGTCCTGGCCGAGACCCACCAGGTCGACGCCCGGCGCCACGGCGAACTGCTGCTGCCCGCGATCGACCGGGTCCTGCGGGCGGCCGGGGCGGACAAGCACCGGCTGACCGGCATCGCCGTCGGCGTCGGCCCGGGCCCGTACACCGGCCTGCGGGTCGGCCTGGTGACCGCCGCCGCGCTCGGCCACGCCCTCGGGGTGCCGGTGCACGGCGTCTGCACCCTGGACGCGATCGCCTTCCAGGCCCGCGCCGAGGGCCTGACCGGCGAGCCGTTCACGGTGGCCACCGACGCGCGCCGCAAGGAGGTCTACTGGGCCTCCTACGACGCCGAGGGCCGCCGCACCGAGGGCCCCGCCGTGGACCGCCCGGCCGAGCTGACCCCGCAGCCGCACTCCGTCGGCGCCGGCGCGCTGCTCTACCCCGACGCCTTCCCGGGCGCGCACGGCCCCGAGCACGTGTCGGCCGGCGCCCTGGCCGGCTTCGCCGCCGCCGAGCTGGCCGCCGGGCGCGAACTGCTGCCGAACGTCCCGCTGTACCTGCGCCGCCCGGACGCCCAGGTGCCCGCCGGCTACAAGGCGGTGCTCCCGGCGTGAACCACGGCACCACCCTGCGCCCGATGCGCTGGTGGGACATTGCGCCGGTGATGGAGCTGGAGCAGCGGCTCTTCCCCGAGGACGCCTGGTCCACCGGGATGTTCTGGTCCGAACTGGCCGAGGCCCACGCCGGCGGCACCCGCCACTACACCGTCGCCACCGCCGCCGACGGCACGGTCGTCGGCTACGCCGGGCTGATGGCGATCGCCGGCGAGGGCGACGTCCAGACCATCGCCGTCGACGACCGCCACCAGGGCGCCGGCCTCGGCACGGCCCTGCTCACCGACCTGATCCGGGAGTCCGCTCGGCGCGGCTGCGCCGAACTGCTGCTGGAGGTGCGGGTGGACAACCCGCGCGCCCAGCGGCTGTACGAGCGCCACGGCTTCGAACCGGTGGGCATCCGGCGCGGCTACTACCAGCCCGCCAACGTCGACGCGCTGGTGATGCGCCTCGACCACCCCAGCACCGACAGCACCGACCCGAAGGACATTGAGGACACCCCCCATGGCTGACGAACCGCTCGTCCTCGGCATCGAGACCTCCTGCGACGAGACCGGCGTCGGCATCGTGCGCGGCACCACGCTGCTGGCCGACGCGGTCGCCTCCAGCGTCAACGACCACGCCCGCTTCGGCGGCGTCGTCCCGGAGATCGCCAGCCGCGCCCACCTGGAGGCGATGGTCCCGACCATCCAGCGCGCCCTGGACACCGCCGGGATCAAGGCGAGCGACCTGGACGGCATCGCGGTCACCGCCGGCCCCGGCCTGGCCGGCGCGCTGCTGGTCGGCGTCAGCGCCGCGAAGGCGTACGCCTGGGCGCTGGACAAGCCGCTGTACGGGGTCAACCACCTCGCCTCGCACATCTGCGTCGACCAGCTGGAGCACGGCCGGCTGCCCTCGCCGACGATGGCCCTGCTGGTGTCCGGCGGGCACTCCTCGCTGCTGCTCAGTGAGGACATCACCACCGACGTCCGCCCGCTCGGCGCGACCATCGACGACGCGGCCGGCGAGGCCTTCGACAAGGTCGCCCGGGTGCTCGGCCTGGGCTTCCCCGGCGGCCCGGTGGTCGACCGGACGGCCCGCGAGGGCGACCCCAAGGCGATCGCCTTCCCGCGCGGCCTGAGCGGCCGGAACGACCCCGAGTACGACTTCTCCTTCTCCGGGCTGAAGACCGCCGTCGCCCGCTGGGTGGAGGCCAAGCGCCGGGCCGGCGAGGAGGTGCCGATCGCCGACGTGGCGGCGTCCTTCCAGGAGGCCGTCACGGACGTGCTCACCCGCAAGGCCGTCAAGGCGTGCAGGGCCAACGGCGTCGACCACCTGATGATCGGCGGCGGCGTCGCGGCCAACTCCCGGCTGCGCGAGATGGCCCAGCAGCGCTGCGACCGGGCCGGCATCCGGCTGCGGGTGCCCCGGCCGGGCCTGTGCACCGACAACGGTGCGATGGTCGCGGCGCTGGGCGCCGAGATGGTCTGGCGTGACCGCGCGCCGTCCGCATTCGACCTGTCCGCCGACTCCTCGCTGCCGGTGACCGAGGTCCACGTCCCGGCCGCGGGCATCGCGCACGGGGACGTCCACGGCCAGGCCTACGACGCCCTCGGCGGCGGCGCCGGATGACCGTCGCCGCGATGTGGGAGGCCCGGGCGGCGGACGGCCGCGGGGCCGAACTCGCCGCCTGGGCACGGGGAACGGCGCTGCCCGCGCTCCGCGGCGCGGCCGGGCTGGAACGCCTCGAACTGTTCTCCGCCCCGGGCGGGCGGGTGCTGCTGATCGCCTGGTGGAGCGGCGAACCGCAGCCGGTCGCCGACCCGCCGGCCGAACTGCTCGGCCGCCCGGTGCACCGCTGGTCCTTCACCAGCGAACACGTCGAACAGGCCTGAACGGGAACCACAACCCCGGCCGCTACCGTGAATCAGCTGATAGAAAGCTGAACGGGAACCGGGAGTGCGGTGCGGTGAGCAGGGACGGTCGGAGCAGGACCAGGACGTACGCGGCGGGGGCCCTGGCCCTGCTGGCCTTCGCCACCGCGTGCGGCGACAACGGCGGGGGCGGCGCCGCCCCCGCCACCGGCACGGCGGCGTCGGCCGCGCCCCAGACGACCGGGGCCGGGGCCGCCCCGACCACCCCGGGCGCCACCCCGGCCGGCGCCGGCGCGGCGGCCTGGGCGAAGTGGAACCTCACCCCGCTCCCGCCCGCCCCGGCACCGCCCGCGGACAAGCCCGTCAAGCTCGAACGGACCGGCCCGGTGCCGGTCTTCAGCGACGTGAAGACGACCGACAAGGTGGTCTTCATCACCATCGACGACGGCGCCGAGAAGGACCCGAAGTTCGTCGAGATGCTGACCGACCTCAAGGTGCCGATCTCGATGTTCCTGACCAAGGACATCGTCAAGAACGACTACGGCTACTTCAAGCCGCTCCAGGCGCTGGGCAACCACATCCAGAACCACACCGTGGACCACCCGGTGATGAGCAAGCTGTCCCCGGACAAGCAGAAGTCCGAGGTCTGCGACGACCAGTCGGCGCTCACCCAGCAGTACGGCACCGCCCCGCTGCTGTTCCGCCCGCCCTTCGGCGACGGCGCCAACACCCCGACGCTCAACACCTCGGTGCAGCAGTGCGGTCCGCGCGCGATCGTGCTGTGGCGGGAGTCGATGCAGATCCACGACATGCAGTACCAGGCGGCGGACAAGAAGCTGAAGCCCGGCGACATCATCCTGGCGCACTTCCGCGGCCCCAAGGAGCTCAAGGGCGCCACGATGACCCAGATGTTCGGCGACCTGCTGGCCCGGATCCAGGAGCAGGGCTTCTCGGTGGCCCGGCTGGAGGACTACATCCAGGCCCCCGCCTCCTGACGGCCCCTAGCCCCTGCCCCTAGCCCTGGGCCCGGACCGGCTGCCCCAGCATCATCAGCGGGCCGTGGTCGGTGCGGCTGAGGATCACCGTGACGGTGTTCGGCCCGGAGGGCTTGAGCTGGCGGCGCAGCTCCTCCGGGGTGATCGCCATCCCGCGCTTCTTGATCACCACCGTGCCGACCGCGCGCTCGCGCAGCAGCGCCTTCAGCTTCTTGATGTGGAAGGGCAGCACGTCGGTGAGCTCGAAGGCGTGCGCGTACGGGGTGGCGACCAGTTCGTCCGAGGTCACGTAGGCGATCTTCGGGTCGATCAGCCGGCCGCCGACCTGCTCGGCCACCTCGGCCACCAGGTGGGCCCGGATCACCGCACCGTCCGGCTCGTACAGGTAGCGCCCGACCGGGCCGGCCGGCGGGTCGGGCAGGTCGCCGCCGGTCAGGCTGGCGCCCTGCGGGAGCAGGGTGGCGCGGTGCGGGCGGGTGGCCCCGGTGCCGAACCAGAGCACCGCCTCCTTGACGTCGCCGTGGTCGGAGACCCACTCGGCCTCGGCGTCCGCCGGGACGGCCTCGTGCGGGATGCCGGGCGCGACCTTCAGCGCGCCGATCGGGGTCCGCCGGCCGGCCTCGATCGCCCAGGAGAGCGGCGGGGCGTACGCCTCCGGGTCGAACACCCGGCCGCGCGCGGTCCGTCGGGCCGGGTCGGTGAACACCGCGTCGTACCCGGTCACGTCCACCTCGGCGACGTCCGCGCAGCGCACCTCGACCAGTTCGGACAGGCCGAGCGCGGCGGCGTTCGCGGCGGTGGCGGCGCAGGCCGCCGGGTCCCTGTCGACGGCCAGCACCTCGATGCCCGCGCGGGCCAGCGCCAGCACGTCCCCGCCGATGCCGCAGCACAGGTCCGCCAGTCGCCGGACGCCCAGGTCGGCGAACCGCCGGGCCCGCCACTCGGCCACGCTGCGCCGGGTGGACTGCTCGACCCCGTTGGGCGTGAAGTACATCAGGTCGGCGTCCGCCCCGAACTTCGCCCGCGCCCGCTGCCGCAGCCGCGCCTGCCCGAAGGCCGCCGACACCAGCTCCGCCGGGTGCCCCCGCCGCAAGCGGGTGGCCAGCGCCAGCTCCTCCTCGGGGGTGAACTCGCGCAGCTCGGCGAGCAGGGCCTGGCCCTCGGGCGTCAGCAGGGGCTGGAGGTTCTCGGTGTCCACGGTGCCATTCTCGCGGGTCAGGCGCCGGGGAAGCCCGCCACGGCCCAGCCCGGCACCAGGAACGGGGAGACGGCGGCGACGACCGGCAGGACCCGGTAACCGGCGCGCCGGGTGCGGAACGCGACGGACAGCGGCACCCCGAGGCTGACCGCCACGCCGACGAGCACGCCCAGCAGGGCGACCACCTCCACGCCCTTCCCGCCGTCCGCGCAGGCGAAGAGGATCGCGACGGTCACGAGGTGCGCGAGCGCCGGGATCGCCCCGAGGACCGGCAGGAGGACTGCGGACCACAGGACGTCGGCGGTGCGGGTCGGGCCGATGCGAACCGGGGTGTCGGGCATGGCACGAGTGTGTCGACCCCGGTCACGGGCGCACATGAGTACGGGTACTCATCCGTCGTCAGGATCTTCCGGGGCGCGTCGTTGGCACTCTGGTTGACTGAGTGCTAACACGGGCCTATGGTCGTCCTTGGCACTCCCCACCGGGGGAGTGCTAACGCGAAGACGCGTGCCTGACCCCCGCGACGGCAGGCTCGCAGGCTCGCCCTACCCGTTAGAAAACCCCGTAATCTCCGAAGGGGAGCTCGGACGTGACCACCAGCAGCAAGGTTGCCATCAAGCCGCTCGAGGACCGCATCGTGGTCCAGCCGCTCGACGCCGAGACCACCACGGCCTCCGGCCTGGTTATCCCGGACACCGCCAAGGAGAAGCCCCAGGAGGGCGTCGTCCTGGCCGTCGGCCCGGGCCGCTTCGAGGACGGCCAGCGTCTGCCGCTCGACGTCGCCGTCGGTGACATCGTCCTGTACTCGAAGTACGGCGGCACCGAGGTGAAGTACCAGGGCGAGGAGTACCTCGTCCTCTCGGCTCGTGACGTTCTCGCCATCATCGAGAAGTAAACGCAGCATCGAGAAGTAAGTCGTTCCGACCCGCCCCGGATCCGTGTCCCAAGTGACAGGGGCCCGGGGCGTGGTTGTTGGTTCACGTAGTTCGGCGGCCGGTGGGCCGGCCGCAGCCCCGAGGGAATAGGGAACATGGCGAAGATCCTGCAGTTCGACGAGGACGCCCGCCGCTCGCTGGAGCGCGGTGTCAACAAGCTGGCCGACACCGTCAAGGTGACCATCGGCCCCAAGGGCCGCAACGTCGTCATCGACAAGAAGTTCGGCGCCCCGACCATCACCAACGACGGTGTCACCATCGCCCGTGAGGTCGAGCTGGACGACCCGTACGAGAACCTTGGCGCGCAGCTCGTCAAGGAGGTCGCCACCAAGACCAACGACGTCGCGGGTGACGGCACCACCACCGCCACCGTGCTGGCCCAGGCCCTGGTCAACGAGGGTCTGCGCAACGTCGCCGCCGGTGCCGGCCCGGCTGCCCTGAAGAAGGGCATCGACAAGGCCGTCGCCGCCGTCTCCGAGCACCTGCTGTCCGTCGCCCGCGAGATCGAGGGCAAGGACGACGTCGCCGCCGTCGCGTCCCTCTCCGCGCAGGACACCCAGGTCGGCGAGCTGATCGCCGAGGCGATCGACAAGGTCGGCAAGGACGGTGTCATCACCGTCGAGGAGTCGAACACCTTCGGCGTGGAGCTGGACTTCACCGAGGGCATGCAGTTCGACAAGGGCTACCTGTCGCCGTACTTCGTCACCGACGCGGAGCGTCAGGAAGCGGTCCTGGAGGACCCCTACATCCTGATCAACCAGGGCAAGATCTCCTCCATCCAGGAGCTGCTGCCGCTGCTGGAGAAGATCCTGCAGGGCGGTGCCTCCAAGCCGCTGCTGATCATCGCCGAGGACGTCGACGGCGAGGCGCTGTCGACCCTGGTCGTGAACAAGATCCGTGGCACCTTCAACGCCGTCGCCGTCAAGGCCCCGGGCTTCGGCGACCGCCGCAAGGCGATCCTCGGCGACCTGGCCACCCTGACCGGCGGCACGGTCATCTCCGAGGAGGTCGGCCTCAAGCTCGACCAGGTCGGCCTGGACGTGCTGGGCACCGCCCGCCGCGTGACCATCACCAAGGACGAGACCACCGTCGTCGACGGTGCCGGTGACGCCGAGGCCGTGGCCGGCCGCGTCGCCCAGATCAAGGGTGAGATCGCCGCCACCGACTCCGACTGGGACCGCGAGAAGCTGCAGGAGCGCCTGGCCAAGCTGGCCGGCGGCGTCTGCGTCATCAAGGTCGGCGCCGCCACCGAGGTGGAGCTGAAGGAGCGCAAGCACCGCCTGGAGGACGCCATCTCGGCGACCCGCGCCGCGGTCGAGGAGGGCATCGTCGCCGGCGGTGGCGCCTCCCTGGTCCACGCCGCCAAGGTGTTGGAGGACGGCCTGGGCCTGTCGGGCGACGAGGCGACCGGTGTCGCGGTCGTCCGCAAGGCGCTGCACGAGCCGCTGCGCTGGATCGCCCAGAACGCCGGCCTCGAGGGCTACGTCATCACCCACAAGGTCGCCGAGCTGGAGACCGGCCACGGCTACAACGCGGCCACCGGCGAGTACGGCGACCTGCTGAAGGCCGGCGTCATCGACCCGGTCAAGGTCACCCGCTCCGCCCTGGAGAACGCGGCCTCGATCGCCTCCCTGCTGCTCACCACCGAGACCCTCGTGGTGGAGAAGAAGGAGGAGGAGGCCGACAACGGTCACTCCCACGGCGGTCACGGCCACTCGCACTGAGGCCCGAGCCACTGACCGGAGGCCCGGTCCGCACCCCGCGAGGGGTGGCGGGCCGGGCCTCCGGCCGTCGCGGTCGCTGTAGCCGTCGACCCTTCGACTATCAGCAGAATTTTGCAGAACGCAAAGATTGCCTTATAACTAAGGCATGATCGAGGCCCGCCACCTGCGCGTCCTGCGTGCCGTCGCCCGCACCGGCTCCTTCTCCGCCGCCGCCCGCGAGCTGGGGTGCACCCAGCCCGCCATCAGCCAGCAGATGAAGGCGCTGGAGAAGTCCGTGGACACCCCGCTGGTGGTCCGCTCGGGCCGCGGGATGCAGCTCAGCGAGGCCGGACGGGTCCTGCTCAAGCATGCCACCGGGATCCTGGCCGGGCTCTCCGCCGCCGAGGAGGAGGTGGCCGCGATCGCCGGGCTGCGGGCCGGCCGGGTGCGGCTGGTGTCCTTCCCGACCGCGAGTTCCACCCTGGTGCCGCCCGCCGTCGCCCGCCTGCGGGACAGCCATCCGGGGGTGCGCGTGTCGCTGGTCGAGGCGGAGCCGCCGGAGTCGCTGGCGATGCTGCGCGGCGGTGAGTGCGAGATCGCGCTGGCCTTCCGCTACCCGCAGTCCGACGGCGCCGCTCTGCTGCCGGCGCCCGCGCACGGCACGCCGCGGGAGGCGCGGGCCGAGGCGAACCTGGAGGCCCAGCAGCTGACCGCCGGAACGGACTGGTCCGATCTGGTGGTCACGCCGCTGCTGGACGACCCGCTGGTGGGCCTGCTGCCGGCCGCCCACCCGCTGGCCGGGCGGGGCGGGCCGGTGGGGCTGGGCGAGCTGGCGGGGGAGCAGTGGATCGCGGGCTGCCCGCAGTGCCGGGGCCACCTGGTGGAGCTCTGCGCGGGGGCGGGCTTCGAGCCCCGGATCGACTTCGCGACCGACGACTACCCGGCGGTGGTCGGCCTGGTGGCGGCCGGGCTGGGGGTGGCGGTGCTGCCCCGGCTGGCGCTGCAGTCGGTGCGTCCTGACGGCGTGTCGACGGTGCCGGTACGGACGGCCTCGGGGGCGCCGGCGGTGCGCCAGGTGGTCGCGCTGACCCTGGCGGACCTGGCCGAGGTGCCGGCCGTGGCCCTGATGCTGGAGCGGCTGGCGGGGACGGCGGCCGCCCGCTGACGGTGGGTGACGGGGCTCGGCGGCGGGGGCCCTGATCGGCCGCGACGGGGCTGTGGCGCCGCGCAGAAACGTTTCTTCACGGCGCGTCGTGGAGGCGGGTCTAGTGCCGCGCGACCGCCGGCGGGGTCAGTGGGACCTCCACCAGCCGGTGCCGCGAGCGCCCCAGCATCTCCTCGCGCTCGTCCTCGGTCATCCCGCCCCAGACCCCGTACGGCTCGCGGACCGCCAGTGCGTGCGCCGCGCACTCGGCGATCACCGGGCAGCGCATGCAGACCTCCTTGGCGCTGGCCTCGCGCGAACTGCGCGCGGCCCCTCGCTCGCCCTCGGGGTGGAAGAAGAGCGAGCTGTCCACGCCACGGCAGGCTGCGGAGAGCTGCCAGTCCCAGAGGTCCGCGTTGGGACCGGGGAGGCGGGAGAAATCTGCCATGGCTCATTCCCTTCAGAGGCTGTCGGCCGTCGGCCGGGCGTTCGGCGGGCTGCTGCCGAGCGGCACGGCGGGGCTTCGATGCACTGGTGTGGACACCTGGAAATATGACTTAAGGCAACTCCATGGACAAGTCACCCACACACTGGCACAACAGTCAATGACCATACGAAAGCTATAAAAACGGGCAAAGTGGGCAAGGGTCCTCGGCGGGCGCGGGCGTGGCAATCGGGTGGCCGACGGGCGCGCGACGCACCGAATCGGTGTGCGGGTCGCACGCCCACCGCGCGCGAGCTGCGGAAAAGTGCGGCGTGTGCACCGCGATGCGGCTGATCGGTAATGGGTTGGCCACGTACAGTGGTGGAGATGGCTCTGAAGGCCGTAACTCATTCGAGTGACGGTCGTTGGAAGTGCGGAGGCGGTTAGCGGGCGCCGGACGTCGGGAACGATCGCGGGCAAGTTGGGGCGATCAGCACGGAGTCTGTCGCCGATCGGCCGTGTCGGAGAGGTTCGTACCAGCCAGGAGGCTCAACGTGACGCGGATCAGCTGCGGAGGACGACGGTCATGACTTCCGTTCTCGTTTGCGACGATTCCCCGCTCGCCCGCGAGGCGCTTCGCCGCGCGGTCGCGACCGTACCCGGTGTGGACCGGGTCACCACCGCGACGAACGGGGAGGAGGTCCTCCGCCGCTGGGTGGCCGACCGCTCCGATCTCGTTCTGATGGACGTCCGGATGCCCGGCCTCGGCGGGGTCGAGACGGTCCGGCGGCTGCTGTCCGCCGACCCGGGCGCGCGGATCATCATGCTCACCGTCGCCGAGGACCTCGACGGCGTCGCGCTCGCGGTGGCCGCGGGTGCCCGCGGGTACCTGCACAAGGACGCCTCCCGCGCCGAACTGCGGGCCACCGTCACCCAGGCCCTCGCCGACCCGACCTGGCGGCTCGCCCCGCGCCGGCTGCGCAGCCCCGACATGGGGGCCGCGCCGACGTTGACGGCGCGTGAGATCCAGGTGCTGGAGGGCATGAGCCACGGCCGCAGCAACGCCGAGATCGGGCGCGAGCTGTTCCTGTCCGAGGACACGGTCAAGACCCACGCCCGACGGCTGTTCAAGAAGCTCGGGGCCTCGGACCGCGCGCACGCGGTGGCGCTGGGCTTCCGCTGGGGCCTGGTCCGCTGACCACCGGCCGCGCCGCCGGGTGCGGCGCGCCGCCGGCGATCCCCGGAGCGGGTGTCGCACAAGCGTGTGACGTTACGGTCCCGAGGTTGCACCATGGAGGAGTGGAGCACCTCGGGGACCAGCGGACAGGCACTGCGGCGAACGACGCAGCCGCAGGACACTCGGCGGACGGCGCGACGGACGGAACCACCGACGGCGGGGCGGGAGGCGGCACGGTGCAGGAGGGGCCGGTGGTGCGCGGAACGCCCCACGGTGCGGCAGCGCATAACGTTCCGGTGCACAACTCCGGACGCGGTGCCGCGTTTTCCCGCTCGACCAGGCACCATGGACCGATGCGCGACGACGTCGCCGGTGCGGCCGGCCAGGCGGACCCGGTGGAGGCCGAGCCCTCCGGTCCGGGCCACGATCCGTCGTACGCCGATTCCGTCGCTCCCGGCGGTTCCGGTGTCGGGGCCGGACCGGGCCGCCCGCCGGTGCTCGGCACGGGCGGCTCCCCGCTGATGGGTGAACTCGTCGCGGCCGCGGTGCGCGGCGAGGGCCCGGCGATCGACGCCCTGCTCGCCTACGTCCACCCGCTGGCCCTGCGGTACTGCCGCGCCAAGCTGGTCCGGCTGCCCGGCGGGGCCCGGCACCACGTGGACGACGTCGCCCAGGAGGTCTGCGTCGCGGTGCTGTGCGCGCTGCCGCGGTACAAGGACCAGGGGCGGCCGTTCGAGGCCTTCGTGTACGGCATCGCCGCGCACAAGATCGCCGACCTGCAGCGGGCCGCGATGCGCGGGCCCGGCTCGACCGTCGTCCCGCAGGACGACCTGCCGGAGGTGCCGGACGAGGCGCTCGGCCCGGAGGAGCAGGCGCTGCTGAGCAGCGACGCGGCCTGGGCCAAGGAACTGCTCTCCAACCTGCCGGCCCGTCAGCGCGAGCTGGTGCTGCTGCGGGTGGCCGCCGGGCTGTCCGCGGAGGAGACCGGCGAGGTGCTCGGGATGTCGCCCGGCGCGGTCCGGGTGGCCCAGCACCGGGCGCTCAGCCGGCTGCGGGCGCTCGCGGAGGAGTCCTCCTGACCCCGACCGCTCCGGTCGGCCCCGCCGTCGGCCGGGTTCCGCGGCGCGGCGGAATGTGGCGCCCCGGCGGGGTTGTTGTCAAGGGCACACGAGGACACATTCGCGGTGCCAGTACCATGGGGTATCGGCGCCTGGGCGGGTTGCCAAAGTTTCACGGGTGCGCGCTGGGTCCCCTTGGAGGATCCTCCCATTGCACCCGGCTTCGGCGGTCTGCGCGAGTGAGCGATGAATGCGCCCCCACCCTCAGGGCGTGAGCGGATAAGGCCGGCCACGGAAGGTACCCCCCAAATGTCTTACAACGCCGCAGGCGTACCCGAGAAGTTCGCCATGCTCGGGCTCACGTTCGATGACGTCCTGCTGCTGCCCGGGGCCTCCGAGGTGCTGCCGAACTCGGTGGACACCTCCTCTCGGGTCTCCCGGAACGTCCGCGTCAACATCCCGCTGCTCTCCGCGGCCATGGACAAGGTCACCGAGGCGCGGATGGCCATCGCGATGGCGCGCCAGGGCGGCGTCGGCGTGCTGCACCGCAACCTCTCGGTCGAGGACCAGGCCAACCAGGTCGACCTGGTGAAGCGCTCCGAGTCCGGCATGGTCACCGACCCGATCACGGTCGGCCCCGAGACCACGCTGGCCGAGGCCGACGCGCTGTGCGCCAAGTTCCGCATCTCCGGCGTCCCGATCGCCGACGAGGCCGGCAAGCTGCTCGGCATCGTCACCAACCGCGACATGGCCTTCGAGTCGGACCGCAGCCGCCAGGTCCGCGAGATCATGACCCCGATGCCGCTGATCACCGGCAAGGTCGGCATCTCCGGGGTGGACGCGATGGCGCTGCTGCGCCGCCACAAGATCGAGAAGCTGCCGCTGGTCGACGACGAGGGCCGGATCAAGGGCCTGATCACCGTCAAGGACTTCGTCAAGGCCGAGCAGTACCCGAACGCCGCCAAGGACGCCGAGGGCCGTCTGCTGGTCGGCGCCGCCGTCGGTGCCAGCGCCGAGGCGTTCGACCGGGCCCAGGCCCTGGTCGAGGCCGGTGCGGACTTCCTGGTGGTCGACACCTCGCACGGCCACAGCCACAACGCGCTGGCCTGGATCGCGAAGATCAAGTCGGCCGTCGGGGTCGACGTGGTCGGCGGCAACGTCGCCACCCGTGACGGCGCCCAGGCGCTGATCGACGCCGGCGTGGACGGCGTCAAGGTCGGCGTCGGCCCCGGCTCGATCTGCACCACCCGCGTGGTCGCCGGCATCGGCGTCCCGCAGATCACCGCCATCTACGAGGCCGCCCAGGCCTGCCAGGCGGCCGGCGTGCCGGTCATCGGCGACGGCGGCCTGCAGTACTCGGGCGACATCGGCAAGGCGCTGGCCGCCGGTGCCGACACCGTGATGCTCGGCTCGCTGCTGGCCGGCTGCGAGGAGTCCCCGGGCGAGCTGCTGTTCATCAACGGCAAGCAGTTCAAGTCCTACCGCGGCATGGGCTCGCTGGGCGCCATGCAGTCCCGCGGCCAGGGCCGCTCGTACTCCAAGGACCGCTACTTCCAGGCCGAGGTGGCCTCGGACGACAAGCTCGTCCCCGAGGGCATCGAGGGCCAGGTGCAGTACCGCGGCCCGCTGTCCGCCGTGCTGCACCAGCTCATCGGCGGCCTGCGCCAGACCATGGGCTACGTCGGCGCCGCCACCATCGCCGAGATGGAGAGCAAGGGCCGCTTCGTCCGGATCACCTCGGCGGGCCTCAAGGAGAGCCACCCGCACGACATCCAGATGACCGTCGAGGCGCCGAACTACTCCGCCCGCTGACCGGTCCGCCCGGCTCGGACGACCGAGGGGCCCGTCGCCGCACCCGCGGCGGCGGGCCCCTCGCCGTGTTCGCCCCCTCCGCCTGTCCGGCCCCGCCGCGGGTCCGCCCCTGTCGCGGGTCCGGGGAGCGGGCCGTCGGGGCGGTGCCGCCGGTAGTACGGGATACTGGGGTGCGGCCGGGGTGACCCGGCGGGCACAGCAACAAAGCAGAAGGGCTCGAAGTGACTGAGATCGAGATCGGGCGAGGCAAGCGCGGCCGCAGGGCGTACGCCTTCGACGACATCGCCGTCGTCCCCAGCCGCCGTACCCGGGACCCGAAGGAGGTCTCTATCGCCTGGCAGATCGACGCCTACCGCTTCGAGCTGCCGTTCCTCGCCGCCCCGATGGACAGCGTGGTCTCCCCGCAGCAGGCCATCGCCATCGGCCGCCTCGGCGGCCTGGGCGTGCTGAACCTGGAAGGCCTCTGGACCCGCTACGAGGACCCGCAGCCGCTGCTCGACGAGATCGCCGCGATCACCGACGAGGCCACCGCGACCCGCCGGCTGCAGGAGATCTACGCCGCGCCCATCCGCGCCGAGCTGATCAAGCAGCGCATCCAGGAGGTCCGCGACTCCGGCGTGGTCACCGCCGCCGCGCTCTCGCCGCAGCGCACCGCCGAGTTCTCCAAGGCCGTCGTGGACGCCGGCGTCGACGTCTTCGTCATCCGCGGCACCACCGTGTCGGCCGAGCACGTCTCCAGCGCCGCCGAGCCGCTCAACCTGAAGCAGTTCATCTACGAGCTGGACGTCCCGGTGATCGTCGGCGGCTGCGCCACGTACACCGCGGCCCTGCACCTGATGCGGACCGGCGCGGCCGGCGTGCTGGTCGGCTTCGGCGGCGGCGCCGCCCACACCACCCGCAACGTGCTCGGCATCCAGGTGCCGATGGCCACCGCCGTCGCCGACGTCGCGGCCGCCCGCCGCGACTACATGGACGAGTCCGGCGGCCGCTACGTGCACGTGATCGCGGACGGCGGCGTCGGCTACAGCGGCGACATCCCGAAGGCCGTCGCCTGCGGCGCCGACGCGGTGATGATCGGTGCCGCGCTGGCCCGCGCCACCGACGCCCCGGGCAAGGGCTTCCACTGGGGCATGGAGGCCGTCCACGAGGAGCTGCCGCGCGGCAAGCGGGTGGACCTCGGCACGGTCGGCACCACCGAGGAGATCCTCACCGGTCCGTCGCACACCCCGGACGGCACCATGAACCTGTTCGGTGCGCTGCGCCGCGCGATGGCCACCACCGGCTACACGGAGCTCAAGGAGTTCCAGCGGGTCGAGGTGACGGTCAACCCGGCGCTCGACCACCGCTGAGCCGTGCGCTGACGAAGGCCTCCGCCGGGTACGGCGGGGGCCTTCGGGCTGTCCGGGGGCGGTCGGCGGGGGGTCAGCCGCGGTCGGCGGTCCGGCGGGTGAGGAGGAAGCCGCCGATCAGGGCGATGGCGTAGAACGCCGCGTCGAGCGGGCGGAGGTCGGCGCGCCAGGCGGCCAGGGTGTCGTGGAGGAGGCCGCGGGGGCCGGGACCCCCGGCGTGCACCCGGCGCAGGTGTTCGGTCAGCTGGCCGATCAGGAGCGCGCCCGCCGCGAGCAGGGCGCCGAGCGGCGGGAGGAGCCGGTTCCGGCCACCGAGCAGGCCGAGCGGGAGGGCGACCAGGCCGGCCGGGGCGATGGCCAGCCAGCCGAGGCTGTCGGCGGCGCGCAGCGGGGCGCAGCCGTAGGCGAGGCCGCCGAGCAGCATCGCGAGGACGGCGAGGACGAGGGCCGGAGCGGTGCGCCGGCGGCGGGGGGCGCGCCGGGGCAGCGGGGCGACGGATTCGACGGTTTCGTAACCGTTCACCGGGGCGCCGGGCATGCCCGGCACCACGTAGCCCTCGGGGGAGGCCGGTGCCGGTGCGACCGAGTAGTGCTGGGCGGTGCGCGGCCGCGCCGATGGGCCGTCAGTGCCCGGTACGGGTGCGGTCATGGGCGTCGAATCCCCCCGGAAAAGACGATGAGCTGCCGAACGGTAGCAGTGATTCGGACGGATCTTGGCGAGTTTTCGATCACAGATCGGGCACGGAGCGCCGCTCCCGTTCCGGTTCGTCCCGGGTCGGGACGGGGGGCGGGTGGTCGCGAGCCCCCGGGACAGGGGATGATGGAGGCTTGGGCGTTCGGGCCCGGCCGGTCCGACACGCCGTCACCACGACCGCCAGCAGCACATGGGGGAACGTTCCGAATGACCCAGGCGCAGGGTTCCACCGGCCGCCTCCTGGCCGGCCGCTACCGCCTGAACGGCGTGCTCGGACGCGGCGGCATGGGCACCGTCTGGCGCGCCGAGGACGAGATGCTGGGCAGGACCGTCGCGGTCAAGGAACTGCGGATGAACGCCAGCGTCGAGGAGGAGGAGAAGCACCGGCTGATCGTCCGGACGCTGCGCGAGGCCAAGGCGACCGCCCGGATCCGGCACAACTCGGCGGTCACCGTCTTCGACGTGGTCGACGAGGACGACCGGCCGTGGATCGTCATGGAGCTGGTCGAGTCCCGCTCGCTGGCCGACGTCATCCGCGAGGACGGACCGCTCGCGCCCGTCCGGGCCGCCGAGATCGCGCTCGACGTGCTGGGCGTGCTGATCGCCGCGCACGCGCTCGGGATCCTGCACCGGGACGTCAAGCCGTCCAACGTGCTGATCGGCGATGACGGCCGGGTCGTGCTGACCGACTTCGGCATCGCCAGCGTGGAGGGCGACGCCTCGGTCACCTCCACCGGCATGCTGGTCGGCGCGCCCTCGTACATATCCCCGGAGCGGGCCCGCGGGCAGAAGCCGGGGCCGCCGGCCGACCTGTGGTCGCTGGGCGGCACGCTGTACGCGATGGTCGAGGGCCGCCCGCCGTACGACCGGGGCTCGGCGCTGGCCACCCTGACCGCGGTGATGACCGAGGACCTCGCCATGCCGGCGAACGCCGGGGCGCTGAAGCCGGTGATCGAGGGGCTGCTGGAGAAGGACCCGGCCGAGCGGCTGGACGCCTCGCAGACCCGGTCGATGCTCAAGCGGGTGGTCGCGGAGGCCACCGTGAAGGCCGAGTCGACCACCGAGCACGCGATGCCGGTGGAGACGGGGGCCGCCACGCCCGAGCCGTCGTCCAAGCCGCGGCCGACGTCCGAGCCCAAGCCGGCGGCCGAGCCCGAGGCCGTGGCCGAACCGACGCCTACGCCGACGCCGGAGCCCGGGCCGGAGAAGCCCGAGGCCGTCCGGAAGCGGACCGTGGGCGGGCTGCTGGGGACGGTCCGGGTGGGCAGCCGGGCCCGGGACGAGGAGCCGCCCGCGGCGGCCGTGGCGGAGCCCGCTGCCGCGGCGACGGAGCCGGTGCCCGACCCGATCCGTCCGGTGACCAGCGAGTGGACGATGGGCGCGACGCAGGCCGCCGGGGCCGACCCGCGCACCGGCCGGCGGCGGCTGGCCATCGCCACCGTGGTCGTGGTGCTGCTGCTGATCGCGGGAGTGGTCGCGGTGCTCCAGGCCGTCGGCGGCGACGCGAAGGGCGCGTCCACCCACGGCGCGGGCGCCACCTCGCCGGTGGCGACGACCGCGGACACCCCGCCGAGCCAGGGCGCGGCGCCGTCCGCGACGGAGCCCGCGCCCGCACCGGCGGAGACCGGGACGCCGGGCGCCGACGCCACCACCCCCGCCGCTCCCGCTCCCGCGCAGCCCGCCGCCACCACGCCGACGGCCCCCGTGCAGACCCCGGCTCCCGTGCAGACCCCCGCTCCCGTGCAGACCCCGGCGCCGTCCGCGCCGGGTGGTGCGGTGCCGGCCGGGTACCACGAGTACAAGGACCCGAGCGGCTTCTCGGTCGTCCTGCCGGACTGGCTGCAGCCGGCCGGGTCCGACTCCAACCGGCGGATCTTCAAGAACCCGGCCGACGGCAGTCAGCTGCGGATCGAGTGGACCACCTCGCCGGGCGACAGCGCCGTCGCCGACTGGCAGCAGTCCGAGCCCAACGTGCGCGGCCAGGTCACCAACTACCAGCGGCTGAACCTGTCGGCGATCACCTACCGGCAGTGGACCAACGCGGCGGACTGGGAGTGGACCAACGGCACGCCCAGGACCCACTCGCTCAACCGCGGCTTCGTGACCGGGACCCCGGCCAAGTACGGCTACTCGATCTACTGGATCGTCCCGGACGCGCAGTGGGCCGCGCAGGCCCCGGTCCGGGACGTCGTCTTCGGCACCTTCCAGCCCGCGCCGTGACCGCGGGGACGGCTTCCGGGCGGCCGTCCGCGCGGCCCGGCCGATGAGTTGCGCGCCGTCGCCGGGCGCCGGGGGATGACGGCGCCCGGAACCGGTACCGGCGGCTGCCCGTCCTAGGGTGGACAGTCGGCGGGTGACGCCCCCGCGGACGCGGCCGGGCGGCACCGGGCGACCGGCTCCTCGCCGTCGATGACGGCCCCTCGACGGTGCGGACGGCCTCCGCCCGGGCGGTCCGGTCGTCGTTCCCCGCCACCCGGAAGGCGGTGTCGACCGGTCAGGTCCGGTCCACCGGGCCGGGTGCGAAGGAGCCGCTCAGTAGGCTGCTCGGTGAGCGAGAGGAACTGGCATGCGAGGTGGCCCCGGGCAACTGCTGGCGGGACGGTACCGGCTGACGGACCGTCCCGAACCCTTCCGCGCCCACGCGGTGGACGAGCGGACCGGTGAATCGGTACTGCTGCGCGCCCTGGAACTGCCCGCGCTGCTGACCGCCGGTCAGGACCCGGAGGACGTGGTGCCCGCGCAGGCGGACCGGCTGGTGCGGCGGGTGGCGGCGGTCGGCTCGGCCGCGCCGGCCAAGCACCCGCGGCTGCTGCGCGGGGTCGGGGCCTTCGTCGAGGGCGAGCTGCTGTGGACGGCGGAGGAGCGCCCGGCCGGGCCGACGGCGGCCGAACTGCTGGTCGACGGGCCGGTGCAGCCCTACCGGGCGGCCGAGTTGGCGGCGGACCTGGCCGGCGCGCTGCGGGCGCTGCACGAGGCCGGCCTCACCCACGGCAACCTGACCGCCGATTCGGTACTGGTCTGCGAGGACGGCGCGGCGATGCTCGGCGGGTTGCTCGCCGGGGTGGCGCAGGAGGGGCTGGCCGAGGAGCTCGGCGGGCCGGGCGGGCGGCGCCGGTACGACGTACGGGCCACCCTGGTCGGCCCGGTGGCGGAGCGCTGGCCGCTCGACGGCGGCCCGGCGGGCGACTGCTGGGCGCTCGGGGTGTTGCTGCACCGGCTGGTCACCGGCCGCTCGCCGTACCCCGAGGGCGGTGTGCCGGAGCTGGTGACGGCCGTGCGGGACGGGCGGCGCGAGCACTCGGCGGCCTGCGGGCCGCTCGGGCCGCTGGTGGAGCGGCTGTTGCAGCCCGACCCGGTGCTGCGGCCGACCGCGGAGGCGGTGTGGCGGGAGCTGGCGGAGCTGCTGGCGGGCGCGCCGGAGCCGGTGGACGAGGAGCGGGTGGCGCGGGCGGTGACGCTGAAGCCGCAGGCGCCGTTGGTGGTGCGGCCGCGCCGGGGCGGCCGACGGGGCGCAGGATCCGGGAATTCCGGGAGTGCCGCGGCGGGCAACGGCCCCGGTGACGGGCCCGGCGGTGGCGGGAAACCGCCACGGATACCCCCCGCCCTCCTGGGACCGCTGCTGGTGGGGGGAGTCCTTGCCCTGCTGGCGCTGGGAATTGCCGCCGTGGTGCTGTTCGCAGGCTGACGGCCCGGACGGACCGGGTGTCGCCGCTCCGGGAGGCGGGCGTGATTACCGGGGGCGGCACGCTGCGCCTAATGTGTGCGTGGGATTTGTTCGAACAGTGGTCTGCACCAGGCCCTCCGTCGCGGTGACGGCAGGCGGAATGTGTGGGGGAGCGGTCGCAGATGGGTGTGCAGGACGGGCCGGAAGCGGCCGAGGCGGAGCGGTTGCTGGCCGGGCGTTACGAGCTCGGCGAGCGGCTCGGCCGTGGCGGCATGGGCACCGTCTGGCGGGCCTGGGACCGGATGCTCGACCGCGAGGTCGCGGTCAAGGAGCTGACCGTCAACCACCTCCCCGAGGAGGACCTGCAGATCCTGCACACCCGGATGAAGCGCGAGGCCAGCGCGGCCGCGCGGATCAAGCACCCCGGCGTGATCACCGTGCACGACGTGCTGGAGCAGGACGGCCGGCCGTGGATCGTGATGGAACTGGTCGACGGCCGCTCGCTGGCCGACGTGATCAGCCAGGACGGCACCCTGCAGCCGCGCGCCGCGGCCGAGGTCGGCAGTCAGGTGCTCGCCGCGCTGCACCGCGGCCACCAGCTGGGCGTGCTGCACCGGGACGTGAAGCCCGCCAACGTGCTGCTGGAGCGCGGCACCGGGCGGGTGGTGCTGCTGGACTTCGGCATCGCGAAGTACGAGGGCTCCACCGAACTGACCCGGCCGGGTGACCTGGTGGGCTCGCCGGACTACCTGGCACCGGAGCGCGCCCAGGGCGAGCGCCCCGGACCGGCCTCCGACCTGTGGGGCCTCGGGGCGACGCTGTACGCGGCGGTCGAGGGCCAGTCGCCGTTCCGCCGGGACTCGCCGATCAGCACGCTGGCCGCGGTCGTCGACGAGCCGCTGCCGGAGTCGCGCCGGGCCGGGCCGCTGGGGCCGGTGCTGGCCGCGCTGATGGCCAAGGACCCGGACGAGCGCCCGACCGCGGACGAGGTGGCCAGGATGCTGGCCGAGGTCCAGGCCGGGCACACCATGGGCTTCAAGAGCGTCGCGCCGCTGCGGGCGCCCACCCAGTCGGTACCGGTGGTGGACCGCCGTGAGCACCCTGCGGAGACCGCGGAGGCCCCGGACGGGGGTGCCGAGGGCGCCGAAGGGCCGACCGAGCAGCACGCACCCGCCGGCACGCCCACGGCCACGGCCACGCCCGCCGTCCACGAGACCTCGGGCGGCGGGGCGGACGCCGCGCGGGCGCACACCGGGCCGGTCGCGCCGGTGGCGCACGCCGTCACGCCCGCGCGCGGCCCGGCCAAGCGCCGCAACACCGCCAGGATCGTCGCCGTCGCGGTGGCGGTCGGCCTGCTGGCGGCCGCCGGCACCTTCCTCGTCACCCGGCACGTGGTGGGCGGCGGTTCCGAGGAACCGACGCCGACCGCGCCGGTCGAGTCCACCGGGCCGGAGCCCACCACCGGCGCCAGCCCCTCGGCGGCGGCGCCCGACGGCTACCGCTGGGTCGACGACCCGGCCGGCTTCCGCTTCCCGCTGCCCTCGGGCACCCCGGCCTGGCAGCGCAGCACCACCTCCGACAACCAGATCTACTACAGCCCCGACAGCAAGACGCACTACCTGCAGTTCGCCGTCACCGCCGGACAGTCGGTGAAGCCGTTGGAGCACATGCGGCAGATGGAGGGCTCCGTCTCCAAGTCGCTGAAGGACTACAAGCAGCACAAGATGACCAGCGTCGCGGTCAACGGCCACGAGGCGGCCGTCTGGGAGTTCAGCTACGCCGCCCAGGGCGGCGGCCGACGCCGGGCCGTCGAGGCCGAGTTCATCGACGACGACGGCACCAGCTACGCGATCTACTCCTCCAGCCCGGAGCGGGGCAACGAGTGGACCGAGGCCGAACAGCGCTTCAACGCGGTGCTCCGCGACTTCACGCCGACCCGCTGAGCCGGGGCCGGCCGCGGGGAGGCTCCGGCGGCCGGGACGCCCGCTTTCGCCCGACTGCGGCAGATTCTTGTTACCCACGGGTACCGGACCGGCCGCCGAAGGCCTAGGCTGCGCCGTATGTCGGACCTCACAGCAGATGCAGTGGCCACCGAACACCCCGGCGCCGGCAACCCGGCGGCCCCCGGCGGGGCCAGGACCGTCGCGGCGGCCGTCCCGCCGTCCCTGGTCGACCGGCTGGCCGTCGGCGTCACCGCCACCGGCGAGCCCGACCTGGTGGAGACCGTCGCCCCGCTGACCGGCGAGCGGCTGGCCTGCCTGCCGCAGTCCACCCCGGCCGACGTCGAGGTCGCCTTCCAGCTGGCCCGCCGCGCCCAGACGGCCTGGGCCGCGCTGCCGGTGCGCCGACGCGCCGCCGTCCTGCTGCGCTTCCACGACCTGCTGCTCAAGCGGCAGGACGAGGTGCTCGACCTCATCCAGGCGGAGACCGGCAAGGCCCGGCTGCACGCCTTCGAGGAGGTGCTGGCCGTCGCCATGGCCGCCCGGCACTACGGGCGGACCGCCCACACGTACCTCAAGGACAAGCGGCGCGGCGGCGCGCTGCCGGTGCTCACCCACGCGGTCGAGGCCCGCCGCCCCAAGGGCGTGATCGGCCACATCTCGCCCTGGAACTACCCGCTGGAGCTGTCCGTCGGCGACGCCCTGCCCGCCTTCGCGGCCGGCAACGCGGTGGTCAACAAGCCCGACACCCAGACCGCGCTGACCGCCCTGTGGGCCCGCGAGCTGCTCGTCGAGGCCGGGCTGCCGGCCGACCTGTGGCAGGTCGTGATCGGCGACGGGCCGGTGATCGGCCCCGCCGTGGTGGAGCACGCCGACTACGTCTCGTTCACCGGCTCCACCCGTACCGGCCGCGACGTCGCCCAGCGCGCCGCCGCCCGGCTCGTCGGCGCCTCGCTCGAACTCGGCGGCAAGAACGCCATGCTGGTGCTCTCCGACGCCGACCTCGACGCCGCCGCTGCGGGTGCCGTCCGGGCCTGCTTCTCCTCCGCCGGGCAGCTGTGCATCTCGATCGAGCGGCTGCTGGTGCACCGCTCGGTGGCCGACGAGTTCCTGGAGCGCTTCGCCGCCCGCACCCGGGCGCTGCGCCTCGGCGGCGGCCTCGCGTACGGCGCGGACATGGGCTCGCTGGTCTCCGTCCGCCAGCTGGAGACCACCACCCGGCACGTGGAGGAAGCGGTCAAGGCGGGCGCCACCGTGGTGGCGGGCGGGCACGCCCGGCCGGACCTCGGCCCGTTCTTCTTCGAGCCGACCATCCTCGACGACGTCACCCCGGAGATGGCGGTCTGCTCCGAGGAGACCTTCGGCCCGGTCGTCTCCGTCTACCGCTTCGACACCGAGGAGGAGGCGGTGGCCGCCGCCAACTCCACGCCCTACGGCCTGAACTCCAGCGTCTGGACCAAGGACCTGCGGCGCGGCCGGACGGTCGCGGCCCGGCTGCGCACCGGAACGGTCAACGTCAACGAGGCCTACGCGGCCGCGTACGGCTCGGTCGCCTCCCCGATGGGCGGCATGGGCGACTCCGGGCTGGGCCGCCGGCACGGCGCCGAGGGCATCCTGCGCTTCACCGAGGCGCAGACCATCGCGACCCAGCGGCTGATGCCGATCGCGCCCTCGTTCGGCCTGGACGACAAGCAGTTCGCCGCCGTGATGACCGGCGGGCTGCGCGCGCTCAAGGCGCTGCGCTTCAGGTAGGCCCGAGCGGCACGCGGGCCCCGCCGTCGTGCGGGGCCCGACCCGCGTTTCCCACAGGCATGTTCATCCCGGCGAAGGAGCGGTGGCAGATGGTGGAGTCCGGCGGTGCGGCGGAGTTCGACTACGACGTGGTCGTGGTCGGGTCCGGCTTCGGCGGATCGGTCGCGGCACTGCGGCTGACCGAGAAGGGCTACCGCGTCGCGGTCCTGGAGGCCGGGCGGCGCTTCGACCGGGACGAACTGCCCAAGAACTCCTGGGACCTGCAGAACTACCTGTGGGCACCGCAGCTCGGTCTGTACGGCATCCAGCGGATCCACCTGCTGGCCAACGTGCTGATCCTGGCCGGCGCCGGGGTCGGCGGCGGGTCGCTGAACTACGCCAACACCCTGTACGTGCCGCCGAAGGCCTTCTTCGAGGACCGCCAGTGGCGCCACATCACCGACTGGCAGGAGGAGCTGGCGCCGTTCTACGACCAGGCGCAGCGGATGCTCGGGGTCCGGCTGAACCCGACCGTCACCCCCTCCGACGTCCACCTCAAGGCGGCCGCCGAGCAGATGGGCGTCGCCGACACCTTCCACATGGCGCCGGTCGGGGTGTTCTTCGGCGACGGCGAGGACGCCGGGGGCACCTCCGGGGCGGGGTCCGGCGGAGGGGCGGTGAAGGCGGCGCCCGGTGAGGAGGTCGCCGACCCGTACTTCGGCGGCGCCGGCCCGGCCCGCAAGGCCTGCGTGGAGTGCGGCGAGTGCATGACCGGCTGCCGGCACGGCGCCAAGAACATGCTCACCGAGAACTACCTGTACCTGGCGGAGCGGGGCGGTGCGGAGATCCACCCGCTCACCACGGTGGCCCGGATCCGGGAGATCGGCGGGGTCGACGGGAGCCGCGGCTACGCCGTGGACGTGCGCCGCACCGACTCGCGCTCGAAGACGGACCGGGTGAAGGCGGGCGCGCGGACCGTCACCGCCGCCCGGGTGGTCGTCGCGGCCGGCACCTACGGCACCCAGTCGCTGCTGCACCGGATGCGCGCGGCCGGGCACCTGCCCCGGATCTCCGCCCGGCTCGGCGAGCTGACCCGCACCAACTCCGAGGCCCTGGTGGGCGCGCAGACCACCGACCGGCGCTACGGCGCCAAGGCGGACTTCACCAAGGGCGTCGCGATCACCTCCTCGATCCACCCGGACGCCAACACCCACATCGAGCCGGTCCGCTACGGCAAGGGCTCCAACGCGATGGGCGCGCTGTCGATCGCCCAGGTCAAGGGCGCCGGACGGGGCCCGCGCTGGCTGCGCTACCTGGGCAACTCGGTGCTCCACCCGGTGACCTTCGCCCGCTCGATGGACCAGCGCGGCTGGTCCGAGAAGACGATCATCGGCCTGGTGATGCAGTCGCTGGACAACTCGATCACCGTCTCGCTGAAGAAGGGCCCGCTCGGCAAGGACCGGCTCACCTCCAGCCAGGGCCACGGCGCCCCCAACCCGACCTGGATCCCGGCCGCCGAACGCGGCGCCCAGGCGCTGGCCGCCGAGATCAACGGCTTCGCGGGCAGCACCGTCGGCGAGATCTTCGACATTCCGATGACCGCGCACTTCCTCGGCGGCTGCCCGATCGGCGACGCTCCCGAGACCGGCGTGGTCGACCCGTACCACCGGCTGTACGGCTACCCCGGGATCAGCGTGGTGGACGGCGCGGCCGTCTCCGCCAACCTCGGCGTCAACCCCTCGCTCACCATCACCGCGCAGGCCGAGCGCGCCATGTCGATGTGGCCGAACAAGGGCGAGGCCGACCGGCGCCCGGAGCAGGACGAGGCGTACCGGCGGGTCACCCCGGTGGCGCCGCTGCGGCCGGCCGTGCCGGAGGGCGCGTTCGGCGCGCTGCGGCTGCCGCTGCTGCCCGTCCCGGAGGTCCCGAAGAAGCAGGGCTGAAGCCCCTGCGAAGGGCCAATCAGGGTGCCGGCGTTCCCGGTTGACATCCGTTCGGGTCCGATGGGATAAACGGGCTCCTTGGGGCAGCCCAGGGACTCGTCGAGCGGGGGGAACCGGTCCATGGCCAACTGCGCATCGTGCGGCGCGACTTCGGTGGAGGGGGCGTCGGCCTGCGGCTCGTGCGGGCGGCCGGTCGCGCCCCCGCCGCCGCCCGCAGCCCCGCCCGCAGTCCCGCCCGCAGTCCCGCTCGCCGCACCTCCGCCGGTGCCGCCCGCCGTGCCCCCGGCCGTACCCCCGCCGCGCGGTGCTCCCGGTGCGCCCGGTTCATCCGGTGCGCCCGGTGCGCCCGGTGCGCCCGGGAGCCCGCCGGGGTTCGCGGCGACGCCGCCGTACGGCCCCGGCGGGGGCCCGGCCGTGCCGCCCGCGGTGGGCAGTTGGGGCACCGGGACGCCGTACGCCCCTCAGTCACCCGTCCACCGCCTGCTCACCGGGGCGGACTGGCGCCCGGCCCTCAGGGCGGCCGTCGCGCCGACCCTCGTCCTGCTGCTGGCCGCACTGATCGCGGCCGTCCCGAGCGACTACCAGTACGAGTACCGGTTCCGGTCGCCGGACTTCGGCGACCGCTTCGGCGCGACGCTGTCGATGGCGCTGAACGCCCTCGGCGCGCCCTTCAGGATCGGGTACCAGAGCCCGCTGAGCCGGGGCCACGCCGAACGGATGGACATCGTGCTCCGGGTGGCGCCGATGACCGTCACCGTCCTGTGGTGCCTGGCGCTCTGGCGCGGCCTGCGGGCCGGGCTGCGCCGCCACAAGGCGGTGGTGGGACAGCTGACCCGCGCCCAGGCCGCCGGGGAGGCGCTGCGCACCGCCCTGGTCCTGGCCGGGGTGACCACGGTGCTCTGGGCAGTCGGCGGTACGACCTGGCAGCCGCGGGACACCTTCGACGTGCCCGACTACACCGGCACCAGCGGCCAGGACCTGTCCCGGCCGGTGATCACCGCGGGCGCCGGCTGGCTGGAGGCGGTCGGCTGGACCCTGCTGCTGGCCGGACTGCTGGCCTTCGTCGTCCACGGCACCGACGCGCTGCGCTGGGCGGCCTGGCGCAGCCGGTCGGTGCGCGGCTGGGCGGTCGCCGCGCTGAGCGCGGGCCAGGCGATGGCGGTGTCGGTGGCGCTGTCCGCGGTGGCGGCCTTCGTCCTGGTCGCGGCGAACAGCACGAGCGGTGGGCAGGTCGGGCTGGCGCTGGCCTTCCTGCCCAACCTCGGCCTGGCCCTGCTGGGCTTCGGCTCGGGGGCGACCTTCCAGGCCCACAGCGGCCTGACCGGCGGGGAGACGTCCTGGGGCAAGCGCAGCGAGGACCTGAACCTCTCCTTCTTCGACCTGCACGACCAGGTGACCGCCGACTGGCGCTGGGCCGGCCTGCTGGCGCTCGTCGCGGCGGGGACGCTCGGCTGGACGGCGCACCGGCGGCAGCTGGACGCGGCCGACCGGCTGCGGCTGGCGGCCGTGCACGCCGCGGCGCTCACCGTGCTGATGGCGGTGGCCGGGGCGATGGTGACCCGGACCTCGTCGATGGCGGGCTGGAGCCGGACCTCCGACCTGCAGGTGTCCCAGGAGAACGCGGTCGGGCTGACCTTCCTCACCGTCCTGGCGGCCAACGCGGTCTGGGCGCTGGCCGGTGCGCTGCTGGTGCCGCCGCTGCTGGCGGCGGTCCGCGGCGGTGGCGCGGGTGCCGGGAACACCAAGGGCCCGTACGGCGGTGCGTCGTACGACGGTGCACCCGGGGGCGCGGCTCCGCATCCGTACACCCCGCTGCCGCCCGTGCCGTCGGAGGTGCCGCCCGTGCCGACGTCGCCGCACGGTGTTCCCGCGCACGGCGTTCCCGCGCAGGCCGGCCCGCGGCAGGACGTGCCGGGCGGGGGCGCTCCGGCGCACGACGTCCCGCTGCGGGCCGCCGCGCCGCAGGACGGGCCGCCCGCGCCCGGGAGCGGGGTGAGCGAGGTGCTCGGCTCGCACGAGGCGCCGCCCACCCCCGCGGCGGGGACCCGGGCCGGTGCGCCGACGGTCGCCGACGTGCCGTCCCCCCGGGGCGAGGAGCCGGTCGATCCGAGCGTCTGGCGCGAGCACCCCTGAGCCCGGCGGGCCCTGGAAAGGGCAAAGGGCCCCGCGGGGGAACGGGGCCCTTTGTCGCTCAGCACTCGGCGTCAGGGCCGCGCCGGTGCTGGGGTGACGGCGCCGGGGGAGGAGCGCCGTCGTGTCGGTTGGCTTCGGTCCGCGTCGCGGCTCCCGGTACGGGTGGCCGTCGGTGCGGGGCGCGCACGCGCGTGGAACGGCTCGCGGCGCGCGGGTCTGCGCCGGTTCCTCGCTCACGGAGCGTGAAGTGAAAACCGCTGTCGCCTGGCTGTGCGGCGGCTGCGGCACGTCGTCGGCCGGCCTCCTCGGCTAGCCGTCAGGTCGCCGGGAGAAAGGCTTACAACGAGCATCGTGCTGGACGAGGGGCTCGCTCTGCAACCGATTCGGCACAGTTCGATCCGGTGCATGTGTTGCCGGGACAGCCGCCAATGATCACGGTGCGTAGTGGCCTGGGGGTTGCGGCGCACCGGGACGCGCGTAGCGGCGCGGGACTGACGGAGAAGTGCGCCGGGTGTGCACCGGCTCGGGCCGGGGGTGCGACGGCCGGTCCCGGGCGTCCCCGGACTCCGGCCGTCCCACCTCTCGGCCCAGTCGCGGCCGGGGTCGCTGTCCCCTGCTGGCCGGCCGCGGCACCCGCGCACGGTCCCACGGAGCCGCGCTCCCGGCAGACCGGGTGGCGGCGCCACGTGCGCCGGTGGACTGGGGTGAAGCTCCACGCGTGGTCCTGCAGCCGTACGGCGGTGCCCCCGCGGGGGTCGGTCGGCGCGTCTGGCGGACGCGGCGCGGCCGTGCGGTCGTCTGAAGCAACGAATCGCGGCCCCGCCCGGTCACGGCCCTTTGGACGTGCAGACGAGTGAAACCGGACAGCCCGGTAGAATCGGTGTCCAGACACCCCACACCCGTCGCCACCGCGTCCCCGCAGGGGGAGGCGGCTCCGCGTGACACCTCGATACCGCTGCCGGAAGGCCGTCTGTGTCCTCTGCAATTCCCGTCCAGTCCGTGCCGGAGAACGACACCGTCCTGGTGGTCGACTTCGGTGCCCAGTACGCCCAGCTCATCGCCCGTCGGGTGCGTGAGGCGCGGGTCTACAGCGAGATCGTGCCGAGCAGCATGCCGGTGGCCGAGATGCTCGCCAAGAACCCCAAGGCGATCATCCTCTCCGGTGGCCCGTCGTCGGTCTACGAAGAGGGCGCGCCGCAGATCGACCGCGCGATCTTCGAGGCCGGTGTCCCGGTCTTCGGGATGTGCTACGGCTTCCAGCTGATGGCCGTGACGCTCGGCGGCACCGTCGACAACACCGGCGCCCGCGAGTACGGCCGCACCCCGCTGGCCGTCTCCCGCGCCGGCTCCACCCTGTTCGAGGGTGTCCCCGCGCAGCACTCGGTGTGGATGTCGCACGGCGACGCCTGCTCCGCCGCGCCGGAGGGCTTCACCGTCACCGCCTCCACCGACGTGGTCCCGGTCGCCGCCTTCGAGAACGACGAGGCCCGCCTGTACGGCGTCCAGTACCACCCCGAGGTGCTGCACTCCGACCACGGCCAGCAGATCCTGGAGCACTTCCTCTACCGCGGCGCCGGCATCGCCCCGACCTGGACCACCGGCAGCGTGGTCGAGGAGCAGATCGCCCTGATCCGCGAGCAGGTCGGCACCAAGCGCGCGATCTGCGGCCTGTCCGGCGGCGTGGACTCCGCGGTCGCGGCCGCCCTGGTCAACAAGGCCATCGGTGACCGGCTGACCTGCGTCTACGTCGACCACGGCCTGATGCGCAAGGGCGAGACCGAGCAGGTCGAGAAGGACTTCGTGGCCGCCACCGGCGTGCAGCTGAAGGTCGTCGACGCCGCCGAGCGGTTCCTGAACGCGCTGAAGGGGGTCACCGACCCCGAGGAGAAGCGCAAGATCATCGGCCGGGAGTTCATCCGGGTCTTCGAGCAGGCCCAGGCCGAGATCATCGCCGAGGCCGGCTCGCAGGGCGAGTCGGTCGACTTCCTGGTCCAGGGCACCCTGTACCCGGACGTGGTGGAGTCCGGTGGCGGCACCGGCACCGCCAACATCAAGTCCCACCACAACGTGGGCGGCCTGCCCGAGGACCTGCAGTTCCAGCTGGTCGAGCCGCTGCGCAAGCTGTTCAAGGACGAGGTCCGGATGGTCGGCCAGGAGCTGGGCCTGCCGGAGGAGATCGTCCAGCGCCAGCCGTTCCCGGGCCCCGGCCTGGGCATCCGGATCGTCGGCGAGGTCACCCAGGAGCGCCTGGACCTGCTCCGCGACGCCGACGCGATCGCCCGCGAGGAGCTGACCGCGGCCGGTCTGGACCGCGAGATCTGGCAGTGCCCGGTCGTGCTGCTCGCCGACGTCCGCAGCGTGGGCGTGCAGGGCGACGGCCGCACCTACGGTCACCCGATCGTGCTGCGCCCGGTCTCGTCCGAGGACGCCATGACCGCCGACTGGTCGCGCCTGCCCTACGACGTGCTGGCCCGGATCTCCACCCGGATCACCAACGAGGTCCGCGACGTGAACCGCGTCGTCGTCGACGTCACCAGCAAGCCGCCGGGCACCATCGAGTGGGAGTAGGCACTCCCGCCGGCCGCCGGCGCCCGTCCTCGACGGGTGCCTGAGGCCGGAGCCTGAACGGTCGCGCCGTCGTTCCCGTATGCAAGGGAGCGACGGCGCGGCCGTTCGCGGTGCGGGAGCCGCTCCCCGGGTGGGCCCTCCCACCGAAAGTGGGCAGGAGCGGGCAGAATGCGGACCGGACCTGTCAGGGAGTGGCAGGCCGAGAAGGAAGGTGTGCGGGATGTCGGAGGCCAGCAACGCGGAGCCGACCGGCGGGGGAGCGGCCGGCCGGGCCGACCGGGCGGCACAGTGGCGGGCGCTCGCGTCCGGGTACGCGCTGCTCCCGCTCCGGCTCTTCCTCGGAATCACCTTCGTCTACGCCGCCCTCGACAAGCTCTCCGACGCGCACTTCCTGGCCGGCGCGGGCGACCCGGCCTCCTTCGTCTCGCAGACCCAGGCCGCCAAGGCCGGCGGCAGCCCGATCTCCTTCCTGCTCGGCCCCGCCCTCGACCACCCGACCCTGTTCGCGCTCGCCATCGCCTTCGGCGAGCTGGCGGTCGGCCTCGGCACCCTGCTCGGCCTCTGGGGCCGGGTCGCCGCACTCGGCGGCGCGCTCCTCAACCTCAGCCTCTGGCTGACCGTCAGCTGGAGCGTCTCGCCGTACTACCTCGGCAACGACCTCGCCTACCTGATGGCCTGGACCCCGCTGGTGCTCGCCGGCACCCCGTACCTGTCCCTGGACGGCTACTTCGCCCGCCGGGCCGAGCGCGACCGCGGGCGAGGGCTGGGGGAGGACCAGGTCAAGCGCCGGGCGCTGGTGGACGGCGGCATCGCGGCCGTCGCGGTCGGCGGCGCCGGACTGCTGACCGGTTCGCTGACCCGCACCTTCGGCCGGGGCAGGCAGGCCGTGGCCAAGCAGTCGGCCGCCCCCGTCCCCGGCGCCGCGGCCCCCGCCCCCACCGTGCCCGCCGCGAGCGTGCCGGTCGGCGGCTCGGCCCAGGTCAAGGACCCCGCCACCGGGGACGCCGTCTACATCGTGCAGCCCACGGCGGGCCAGTACTGCGGCCTCTCCTCGGTGTGCACCCACTCCGGCTGCGCGGTGGACGCCCCGAAGAACGGCCGGCTCTACTGCCCCTGCCACGGCTCCCGGTTCGACGCCGGCACCGGCGCGGTGGTCAACGGGCCGGCGGTCAAGCCGCTGCCGAAGTACACCGTCACCAAGGACGGCGACCAGCTGACCCTGGGCCCGCAGCAGAGCTGAGGACCGGGACGGCCCGCGCCGGGAGCCCCGGCGCGGGTCACTCCTCGCGGTCCGGGCGGCCGCGCCGGGCCACCGCCGCGACCGCGCCCGCCAGGCCGCCGACGCCGAGCACGATGAAGGTGACCGGGATGACGATCCGTCCGTTCACCGACTGGTCGTTGAGCGCGGCGACCAGGTAGAGCACGGCGAGCACGGTGAACAGCGCGCCCGCGATCAGCGAGAACAGGTCGAGCCGGTGCTTCCTCACTGCTGGACCACCTTGATGTTGCCGAGCCCGATGCCGAGTTCGAGGTTGAGCGTGCCCTTGGAGGCCCGGCCGTCGACCGGGCCGATCAGATAGGTGTGCCGTCCGGTGCTGTCGCTGCGGTCACCCGGGGTGTCGATGTTGCCGAGGCCCACGCGGGCGACCACGTTCACGGTCACGTCGTCCGGCACGGTGACGGTCATGTCGCCGGCGCCGAGGTCGACCTTGGTGGCGAGGGTGGCGCCGGCCGGGTCGAGCCCCGCCAGGTCCAGCCGGACCTGCCCGGCGCCCAGGTTGTAGCGGTCGTGCAGGTCGGAGGCCGTGGTGACCGTCCAGTCGCGCTCGCCGACGGCGTTCTTCATCGAGTCCGGCGAGTGCCCGACGAAGGCCAGCGCCAGGGTGAGCAGCAGACCGGTCGCCGCCAGCTTGCGGGCCCGGCCGAACTTCGCGCCGACCAGCAGGGTCAGGCCGACCACCAGCAGCGCGGTGGCCAGCGCGGTCGAGCCCAGCACGGTCGGGTCGTGGTGGCTCGTGGACGCGGACCAGACCGCGGCGGCCGCGCCGATCGCCAGCAGGAAGCCGAAGAAGCCGAGCGCCGAGCGCTCCCGGGGGCGCCGCACCACGGCGGGCTCGGAACGGCGCTTCGGGTCCTCCTTGCGCAGCGGGTCGCCCTCGGGCAGGTCGGCGCGCTGCCACCACGGCTGGGCCGGGCCGCCGGCCGGCGGCACCGGGGTGCCGAACGGCGGGGTGGGGGTCGCGGACGCGTTTCCGCCGTACGGGTTGCGCTCGGGGTGGCGCGGGTCCCACAGGTAGCCGCTCGCGCCCGGCGCCGGACCGTCGGCGGGGACCGTCCCGGCGGCCCGGTCGGCGGCGTGCCCGGCGCCGGCCGCCCCGTCCGGCTCCGGCCGCGGCCAGACGTAGCCCTCGGACCCGGGCGCGGGGAAGTGACGGTCGTACGGGCCGCCGCGCCGGCGCCCGGGCCCCCGGCCGCGCCGGCGCTCCGGGTCGTAGCGCACCGCCAGGAAGACCAGGCCGGCGAGCAGCAGCAGCGGGAACATCTGGTCGCCGTCGCCCATCGAGGAGAAGAACACCCCGGTGCCGATCACGGTCAGCAGCACCGCGCCGACCGACTGGCCGTCCACCCGGCCGGTGAGCACCCGCTGGAGCTCCGTGCGCCCGCCGCGCCCCTTCGACTCCTCGTCGGTCGGGACGATCAGCCAGGCCAGGCCGTACAGGAACAGCCCGAGGCCGCCGGAGAGGCAGAGCACCACGACGACCACCCGGAAGACCACCGGGTCGATGTCCAGGTGCCGGCCGAGGCCGCCGCAGACGCCGGCCACCACGCGGTGGTGCTCGGCCCGGGTCAGTGGCGGTCGCGGTTCCGGCGGGGCGGCAGGCCCGGCCTCCTCGATGCGGTGGTCCTCGGTCATGGGCACCATCCTTCCGGCAGGTGCCGGTCCGGCCCAACCGGGAGTACCCCTGCCCGTACCCTGACTTGTCCCTGAGACGGGCTAGGGACACACCCTGATGCGCCCGCGGCGGCGCGCGTGGAACCATCGGTGGCGTGGCAGCCCCCGGTACCGATCCCCGAACCACCGCCCCCGACGCCGCGCCGTCGGCCGGCGCGGACCCCAACCCGACCGACGGCGGGAAGCCGCCGTACCGCCGGCTCTACCGCAGCCCGCAGGGCCGGATGCTCGGCGGCGTCGCGCACGGCCTGGCGGTGCACCTCGGGCTGCCGGTGCGCTGGGTGCGGCTCGCCTTCGTCCTGCTGTTCTTCGCGCAGGGGATCGGCGCCCTGCTGTACGCGGCGTTCTGGTTCGTGGTGCCGATCGGCATCGGCGAGCCCTCGGCGCGCGGCGGCGCCCAGTGGATGTACCTCAACGGCGTGTTCGTGCCGGCCACCCCCGGGCTGCAGGGCGGCCTGCTGAGCAAGGGCCCCACCGGCGGCTGGCTCGGCCGGCTGCGCCAGCTGCTCCAGCACACGCTGCAGGGCGAGCCGGTGGCGCCGCCCGCCGAGGGCGGGGCCGCGGCGCCGGCCACCAAGAACGGGCAGGGCGGCCTCGGCCAGCTCGCCGCCCTGGTCATGGTCGTGATCGGCCTGATCGCCCTGCTCAACGTGCTCGGCTGGCAGACCGCCAAGCCGTACACCTGGCCGCTGCTGGCGATCGGCGTCGGCGTCGCGCTGGTGTGGCGGCAGGCCGACGACTCGCGCTGGCAGCGCTGGTTCGGCATCGAGGAGGGCGAGAAGCGGCGCGGCGCCTACACCCGGGTCGGCGCCGGCGTGCTGCTCGCGGTGGCCGGCACCATCGCGCTGCTCGCCATGCAGGGCAGCGGCTCCACGCTCGGCTCGGTCGTCGAGGCCTCGCTCGCGGTGCTCGCCGGGGTGCTGGTGCTGCTCGGCCCGTACGGCCTGCGGCTGTGGCAGGACCTCGGCGCCGAGCGGACCGCCCGCATCCGCGCGCAGGAGCGGGCCGAGATCGCCGCCCACATCCACGACTCGGTGCTGCACACCCTGACCCTGATCCAGCGCCGGGCCGAGGACCCCAAGGAGGTCCTGCGGCTGGCCCGCTCGCAGGAGCGCGAACTGCGGCTGTGGCTGTACCGCCCGGAGGCCGCCGCCGAGGCCGCGCCGGACACCATGGCGGAGACCCTGCGCGCCGCCGTCGCCGAGGTCGAGGACCGGCACGGCGTCCAGGTCGAGCTCGTCATCGTCGGCGACTGCCCGATGGACGAGAGGATCGCGGCACAGATGCAGGCCGCGAGGGAGGCGACCGTCAACGCGGCCAAGTACGGTGGCGGGGGACCGGTCCAGGTCTACGCCGAGGTGGAGGGGAGGACGGTGTCGGTGTTCGTCCGCGACCACGGCCCCGGCTTCGACCCGGACACGGTGCCCGAGGACCGGATGGGCGTACGGGAGTCGATCATCGGCCGGATGAAGCGCAACGGCGGCACCGCTCGGGTGCGGCCGGCAGCGGGCGGCGGTACCGAGGTCGAGCTGGAGATGGAGAGAACGAATGACTGAGGCAGCGCCGATGGGGGCCTCCCCGGCCGAGGGCGGGGGGCGTACTGCGCGGGTCGTGCTGGTGGACGACCACCGGATGTTCCGGACGGGCGTCCGGGCCGAGATCGGCCGCACCGACGTGACCGGGATCGACGTGGTCGGCGAGGCCGACGACGTGGACTCCGCGGTCCGCGTGGTCGCCGAGACCAGGCCCGACGTGGTCCTGCTCGACGTGCACCTGCCCGGCGGCGGCGGCGTCGAGGTGCTGCGCCGCTCGGTCGGCGTGATGGGGGACGGCGGGGCGGCACGGAGCGCCTCGGACGAGGGCGGTGGCGGGCGACGGACGGGCGGCGTGAAGTTCCTGGCGCTGTCCGTGTCGGACGCCGCCGAGGACGTCATCGGCGTCATCCGCGGCGGCGCGCGCGGCTACGTCACCAAGACCATCACCGGTACCGACCTGGTGAACGCGATCTTCCGGATCGCCGACGGCGACGCGGTGTTCTCGCCCCGGCTGGCCGGCTTCGTCCTGGACGCCTTCGCGGCCACCGACACCCCGCCGGTCGACGAGGACCTGGACCGCCTCACCCAGCGCGAGCGCGAGGTCCTGCGCCTGATCGCCCGCGGCTACGCCTACAAGGAGATCGCCAAGCAGCTCTTCATCTCGGTGAAGACCGTCGAGAGCCACGTCTCCGCCGTGCTGCGCAAGCTCCAGCTCAGCAACCGCCACGAGCTGACCCGCTGGGCCACCGCCCGCCGCCTGGTCTGAGCCGCGTCCGCGGTCGAGCCCGCCCGGCCGGATTCCTCCGGTCGGGCGGGCTTGTCGGTGGGTGGCCATAGACTCGGAGTGCCATGAATAGCCTCTTTGAAGACCTCCCGCTCCCCGGCTTCGAGGCACCCGCCGCCGGGTCGAAGCAGCCCGCCGCGCCCATCGACGAGGAGCCCCCGCCGTACGAGGACGACGTGCCGTACGACGCGTACGAGGAGGCGATCCCGGACGGACTGTTCCGGACCACGGCCTTCGATCAGCCCGGGGGCGTCGCCGAGGCGGAGCGGGACGCCTGGTACCGCAACGGCGCCGCCCGTCCGGTGATCGACCCGGCGCAGCTGCTGGAGGGGATGAACGACCCGCAGCGCGAGGCCGTGCTGCACGCGGGCTCGCCGCTGCTGATCGTGGCCGGTGCCGGCTCGGGCAAGACCCGGGTGCTGACCCACCGGATCGCCCACCTGCTGGGCGCCCGCGGGGTGCAGCCGGGAGAGATCCTGGCGATCACCTTCACCAACAAGGCCGCCGGCGAGATGCGCGAGCGCGTCGAGGCGCTGGTCGGCCCGCGGGCCCGGGCGATGTGGGTGTCCACCTTCCACAGCGCCTGCGTGCGGATCCTGCGCCGCGAGTCCAAGCAGCTGGGCTTCACCTCCAGCTTCTCGATCTACGACTCCGCCGACTCGCAGCGGCTGATGTCGCTGGTCTGCCGCGACCTCGACCTGGACCCGAAGCAGTTCCCGCCGAAGTCCTTCACGGCGAAGGTCAGCAACCTCAAGAACGAGCTGATCGACGAGGAGACCTTCGCCGACCAGGCCGCCAACCCGATGGAGAAGAAGCTCGCCGAGGCGTACGCGCTGTACCAGCGGCGGCTGCGCGAGGCCAACGCGCTGGACTTCGACGACATCATCATGACGACGGTGAACCTGCTGCAGGCCTTCCCCGACGTCGCCGAGCACTACCGGCGCCGGTTCCGGCACATCCTGGTCGACGAGTACCAGGACACCAACCACGCCCAGTACATGCTGGTCCGGGAGCTGAGCGGGGGCTCCGTCACGGCCGCGCCCAAGCGCACCGCCGACGGGGACTTCGTGAACCCGGCGGCCGCGCACCTCGCCGAGGTGCCGCCGGCCGAGCTGTGCGTCGTCGGTGACGCGGACCAGTCGATCTACGCCTTCCGCGGCGCGACCATCCGCAACATCCTCCAGTTCGAGGAGGACTACCCGAACGCGACCACGATCCTGCTGGAGCAGAACTACCGCTCCACGCAGACCATCCTGAGCGCCGCCAACGCCGTCATCGAGCGCAACGGCAACCGCCGCGAGAAGAAGCTGTGGACGGCCGGCGACCACGGCGAGAAGGTCGTCGGCTACGTGGCGGACGACGAGCACGGCGAGGCGCAGTTCATCGCCGACGAGATCGACCGGCTCACCGACAAGGGCGAGGCCAAGCCCGGCGACGTCGCGATCTTCTACCGGACCAACGCCCAGTCCCGCGTCTTCGAGGAGGTGTTCATCCGGGTCGGCCTGCCGTACAAGGTGGTCGGCGGGGTGCGCTTCTACGAGCGCAAGGAGGTCCGGGACGTCCTGGCGTACCTGCGGGTGCTCTCCAACCCGGAGGACACCGTGCCGCTGCGCCGGATCCTCAACGTGCCCAAGCGCGGCATCGGCGAGCGGGCCGAGGCGATGATCGACGCGCTGGCCGCGCGGGAGCGGATCTCCTTCGCCCAGGCGCTGGTCCGGGTCGACGAGGCGTACGGGATGGCCGCGCGCTCGGCCAACGCCGTCAAGAAGTTCAACGTGCTGATGGCCGGGCTGCGCCAGGTGGTCGAGTCGGGCGCGGGCCCGGCGGCGGTCCTGGAGGCGGTCCTGGAGGAGACCGGCTACCTGGCCGAGCTCCAGTCCTCCACCGACCCGCAGGACGAGACCCGGGTGGAGAACCTGCAGGAACTCGCCTCCGTCGCCCTCGAGTACGAGCAGGACCCGGGCGAGCGGCCGGACGCCGGGGAGGACGGCACCCCGCCGGTCGGCTCGCTGGCCGACTTCCTGGAGCGGGTCGCGCTGGTCGCCGACTCCGACCAGATCCCGGACGAGGACGAGGAGGGGCGGGGCGTCATCACGATGATGACCCTGCACACCGCCAAGGGACTGGAGTTCCCGGTCGTCTTCCTGACCGGCATGGAGGACGGGATCTTCCCGCACATGCGGGCGCTCAACCAGGTCAAGGAGCTGGAGGAGGAGCGCCGGCTCGCGTACGTCGGGCTCACCCGGGCGCGCGAGCGGCTGTACCTGACCCGCTCGGTGCTGCGCAGTGCGTGGGGGCAGCCGGCGTACAACCCGGCCTCGCGGTTCCTGGAGGAGATCCCGGAGACGCTGGTGGAGTGGAAGCGCACCGGGGCCGTGCAGGCGCCGGCGCAGCGCGGCTTCTCCTCGGGCTCGTCCTGGGGCAAGTCCTCCTCCGGGGGCGGCGGTTCGCGTTCCTCGTCGAGGTCCTCGTCCTCGGCCTCCGCCTCGCCGAAGGCGGGCTGGGGGCAGTCCGCGCGGCGCGGCGGCCAGGCCGTGGAGCGCGACGCCATCTCGCTGGCGGTCGGCGACCGGGTCACCCACGACAGCTTCGGGCTGGGCACGGTGGTGGCCGTGACGGGCGTGGGCGACCGGGCGCAGGCCACCGTCGACTTCGGTACGGACGGGCGCAAGCAACTGCTGCTGCGCTACGCGCCGGTGGAGAAGCTGTAGTCCCCGGGCCGGTCCGCGAACCGCCGTGGTCGGGGTTGCGCGGACCGGTCCTACCGGGGGTCCAGGCCGTTGGCCAGGAACCACGGCAGCGGGTCGACCGGTCCGCTGCCGGCCGGCCGGACCTCGAAGTGCAGGTGCGGCCCGGTGCTGTTGCCGCTGCTGCCGACGAAGGCGATGACGTCGCCCTGCTTCACCGGCCCCTTGCGGATCTTGTACGCGCGCAGGTGGCAGTACCAGACCTCGGTGCCGTCGGACATCTTGAGCATCGACATGTAGCCGTAGAACGGGTTCCACTGGGTGCGGATCGTGCCGTCGGCGACGGCCATCACCTGGGTGCCGCCGTCCACCGGGAAGTCGATGCCGGTGTGGCGGTTGGCCCAGTGGGCGCCCGCCTCGCCGAACAGCTCGCCGAGGCCGTGCTGCGCGACCGGCATGACCACCGTGGGCCTGACCGGTTCGGGCGCCGGCGCGGGGGTGGGTTGGGCGGTCGGGGCGTCGGTGGGCTGGCCGGTCTGGGCGTCGGCGGGCTGCGCACCGGCCAGTGGCCGACGGGCGTCGCCGCGCGAGGCCTGGGCCCGATCGCCGGCCGCGGTCACCTGCGCGGCCGCCGCGCCGCTGGGCGCGCTGTCCGGGGCGCCGTCCGCGGCGGTCTGCTGCGGCAGCCGTCCGGTGGCCTGGACGCCCTGCTGGTCGGCCTCCCCGTGGACCGTGATCGCCGCCGCGGCCGCGACCCCGAGCGCCGCCACCGACGGCAGCGCGACCCGCAGCAGCGCCGTTCGGGTGGCCGCCTTGGCGGCGCCGCGGCGCTGGGCGCGGGACTGCTCGCGGGCGGCGAGGCGCAGCTCCGCACGGGTCGGACGGGCGGCTGCTTCGGGAGCCATCGGGGGCTGCCTCCTCGGTGGGCCTCGGGCACGTCATCGGACGAGGTCGAACTGCCGTGACTGTAGCGGGAGGAGGGGCGCGCCGGAAAAACCTCCCGGTGTCAAGGGGTCGCCCGGGGGGTCTGTGGGGAGGTTGCCGGAAGGACGGGTATACCCGCTGGTAGCAAGGCCTGGAGCTGTGACTTTGCCCTCCTCTTGGGAGGGGGCTCGGTCAAGCGGGCCGGGTGGCGCTAACCTCCCCTCAGGTTGGTTATTGACCGTTAACCGCGCCCGTGGCCCACAAGGCCCGGTGGGGTGGTGGACGACGAGGTCCAGGAGGCAGTGATGAGTGTGTCGGGGCCGATCCGTGTGGTGGTCGCCAAACCGGGGCTCGACGGTCACGACCGTGGCGCCAAGGTCATTGCGCGTGCCCTGCGCGACGCCGGTATGGAGGTCATCTACACCGGGCTGCACCAGACGCCCGAGCAGGTCGTCGACACCGCGATCCAGGAGGACGCGGACGGCATCGGGCTGTCGATCCTCTCCGGCGCCCACATGACGCTGTGCGCGCGGGTGCTGGAGTTGCTGAAGGAGCGCGACGCGGCGGACATCAAGGTCTTCTGCGGGGGGATCATCCCCGACGAGGACGTCGCCGAGCTGAAGGCGATGGGCGTCGCGGACATCTTCACCCCGGGCACGCCCACCCGGGACGTGGTCGCCTGGGTCGAGGCCAACCTGCGGGCGAGCTGACCCGTCGGCGGGACGGCCTCGGGCCGGACGGAGCGGGCCGGGCCTTCGGGCGCGGCCCGCTGCGGCGTTTCCGGGGCCGTGCCGCTGTGGCGCTCCGGGCGTCCGGCACATCCACGACCGGTCGACGGGCGTGCCCGACCCGCCGCTCGCCGCCCGCCGCTCGCCCGGCGTCAGCCCGCCAGCTCCGCGAGCATCGCGGCCCGGAAGCGCAGGGTGCCGGCCAGCCGGGCGAAGGTCTCGGACCAGGCGGAGTCCGGGGCCGCCGACGCGGCCAGCTCCTCCACCGCGTCGGCCGCCCCGGGTGCGAGCGCGCGCTCCGTCATCCCGAGCACCCCGCTGTGGCTCCACGGGTACGCGCCGGAGGCCGCGGCCCGGGCCAGGGCGCCCACCACGGCGGTGGACAGCGGCGGCGTCCACGGGGTGGCGCAGGCGCCGAGCAGCTGGAAGGCCTCGCCCAGCCCGTGCACCCCGATGAACGCGGCCGTCCAGGCGGCCCGCTCCTCGGGCGGCAGGACGGCCAGCAGCTTGGCCGGGGCACCGGTGGCGCGCGGGGCGCGGGCCCGGCCGGCGCCGCGTCCGGGCGGCACCGGGGCCGGGCCGAGCAGCGCCCGGGCCCAGTCGGCGTCGTGCTGGCGGACGGCGGCGCGCGCCCAGGCCTCCCGCAGGTCGTCGGCCCAGCTGCTGCTGGTCTCGTCGATGCTGTCGCCGACCCGCAGGGCGAGCAGCTGTTCGGGTGTCAGGCCGGTGCTGTCCGGCCAGACCGCGAGCGGGGCCGCGGCCACCACCTCGCCGAACCACCAGGCCCGTTCCCCGCGCCCGGTGGGGGACTTGGGTGTGATGCCGTCGCGCTGCATCCGCGCGTCGCACTCGGCGGGCGGGGTGACCAGCAGGTGCGTGCGGGCTTCGGCGAGGCGGACGGCGGCCCGCGCCCGCTCGGCCATCCGGCCCGCGAGGGCGGAGCCGGGCAGGGTGGAGAGCAGTTCGGCGGCGGTGGCGCGGACGTTCTTGCTGCGGTCGCCGAGGGCGGCTTCCAGGAACGGCTCGTCGGCGGGGGAGAGGCCGTCCTGGAGGGCGTCCAGGAAGAGCAGGCGGTCCTCGGCGCGCTCGGTGGACCAGGTGCTCCGCAGCAGCTCCAGGCCGGCGGCCGGGTCCCGGCGGCGCAGCAGCGTGAGGTGGGTGACGCGCTCGGCGAACAGGCCCTCGTGCCAGAGCTGGTGGTCGGCGGGGTCGGCCGGCCGGTGCGTCGGGTCCTCGGTGGTGGTGCGCAGCACGAACCGCCAGTCGGGGTTCCGCTCCGCCAGCCAGCGGCCCGGCGGACCGGCCAGCGCGACGGCGTCGGAGCGCAGTTCGCCGCGTGCGCGGGCGGCGTCGAGCAGGCCGGGTATCAGCGCGGCGGGCGGTCGCAGACCGCGGGCCCGGGCGGTGGCGAGCCACTGCGGCAGCAGCTCGGTCAGGTTGGCCAGGGTGCCGCCGCTGCCGCCGGTACGGCCGGCCAGCAGGGCGGCCAGCCGGCGGGCGGCCGGCTCGGGCAGCTCCGGGCGGGGGTCCTCGGGTGCGGGCGGCCCGGGCGGTCGGGTCGCCGGTACGGGCAGCGCGCCCGCGCGGCGGCGGACGATGGCGAGGGCGGCCAACTCCAGCAGGGCGGTGGCCGGGTCGGCCGGGTCGACGGCGTCGGCGAACGGCAGGGCGGTGGCCGGGAGCGGGCGGCGGTCGGTGCCGAGCAGGGCGCTGGTCTGCAGGATCTCCCACGGGTCCTGGATGGTCGTCATTCTCGGTGCTCCTAGGGGTGGGTGAGGCCGACCGGGCGGTGCCCGGCGGGCCAGGCCGTGACCGGGACGAAGCCCTGGTGGCCGTACTCGCCGAAGACCGTCAGCGGACGACCGGTGGAGACCGCGGCCAGCCGCCACAGGGCCGGCTCCGGGACGGCCGCGGCGCGGACGGGCAGCGTGTGGTGGCCGTCCGTCAGGTACCAGCCGTCGGGCGTGCGGACCGGGACGACACCGGTGAGGACGGTCGGCCAGCTCTCCAGCCACGGGTCGTCGGCGACGGCGGTGCCGTACCCGGCCACCGCCTCGGCCACGGAGAGCCCGGCGGGCGGCTCGGCCGGGCCCGCCCCGGGGGCGCCGTGACGGGTGCCGAGGGCGGCGCGCAGCGGGCGGGCGGCGGGGTGGTAGGCGAGTTCGGCCTCCAGGAGGTGGCCGGTGGGCAGGGCGAGGTCGGGGGCCTGGCCGGGGCGGCCGAAGGCCAGCAGGAGGGCGGGGCGGCCGGTCTTGGCGCCGCGCAGCCAGACCCGGCGGGTGGTCAGCCGGTCGTCGGAGCCCCCCTCCATCGGCATCGTGCGGCTGCCGAGCACCAGCCAGCGGTCGCGGACGGTGGGGCCGGCCAGCACCTCGGCGGCGTCCAGGGTGTACCCGACCCGGGCGCGGACCGTCGCGGCCAGGTCCGCGGGCAGCTCGTCGACCCGGGTGGCGGCCGTGGCGAGGAGGTGGAGCATCGCGTACTCCTCCAGCAGCCGCTCCGGCGGCAGGGCATCGAGTTCGCGGACCCGGGTGGCCAGGCCGGGGGCCTGCGCGTCGACCATCCGGGCGGCGACCTCCTCCCAGGGGCCGACGCCGGACGGGTCGGCCAGTCCGTGCCGGATGCGGTCCGCCAGGCGCAGCCGCAGCTCGGCCGCGCCGGCCGTGACCCGGGCGCCGCGCCTCTCGGCCCGGCGGCGGGCGGCCTCCGGGTCGGCCGGGGCCGTGGGGCGCTTCCCGACGTGCTCCCGGCGGTCCCGGAGCCATGCGCGGACCCAGTCGGCGGGCTCGGCGGCGGGGACGGCCTCCGGGGAGCCGCTCCACAGCAGGAGGAGTCCGAGCGCGTGACTGCACGGGAGTTTCCGGCTCGGGCAGCTGCACCGGTAGGCGGGCGTGGCGAGTTCGACCGCGGTGCGGTACGGGGTGCGGCCGCTGCCCCCGCACTCGCCCCAGACCGCGACGCCGTCGGTACCCGTGCCGGACCACGGTGCGGGCGAGGAGAGCCTGCCCGCCGTCTTCCGCGACGTGGCGTCAGGGGCCAGGGACAGGACGTGTTGGGTGCTCCAGCGTTCCTCCATGCGTCCGACCGTAGGCGGCGGCACTGACATCCGCTGACTGTCCGTCCGGAGCCGTCCGGCCGGCCCGGCGGACGATGTCAGTGGTCCGGTGCAGGGTGGTTCCCACAGGTCGGGACGCCGGCCTGGCTCCCCCCGATCATCCAGCCGCCGGGGCACCCGTGCCTCCGGCGGCCGACCCGAAGGAGCCCCTCGTGACCGATGTTCTGCGGCAGCACGCCGAGGACGCCTTCGCCGGCGAACTGGCCGCCCTGGCCGCGCAGGACGACCGTCCGCGCCCCGAGCGCTGGAAGCTGTCGCCCTGGGCCGTGGCGACGTACCTGCTCGGTGGCGAACTGCCCGACGGCACCGCGATCACCCCCAAGTACGTCGGCCCGCGCCGGATCGTCGAGGTCGCCGTGACGACCCTGGCGACGGACCGTGCGCTGCTGCTCCTCGGGGTGCCCGGCACCGCGAAGACCTGGGTGTCGGAGCACCTGGCCGCCGCGATCAGCGGCGACTCCACGATGCTGGTGCAGGGCACGGCCGGCACTCCCGAGGAGGCCGTCAGGTATGGCTGGAACTACGCCCGGCTGCTGACCCACGGCCCCAGTCGGGACGCCCTGGTGCCCTCCCCGCTGATGCGGGCGATGGCCGGGGGCCGGATCGCCCGGGTCGAGGAGCTGACCCGCATCCCGGTCGACGTCCAGGACAGTCTGATCACCATCCTGTCCGAGAAGACGCTCCCGGTACCGGAGTTGGGCACCGAGACGCAGGCGGTGCGCGGGTTCAACGTGATCGCCACCGCCAACGACCGCGACCGCGGGGTCAACGAGCTCTCCAGCGCGCTGCGCCGCCGCTTCAACACCGTCGTGCTGCCGCTGCCGGGCTCGCTGGAGGAGGAGGTCGACATCGTCACCCGCCGGGTCAACCAGCTCGGCCGCTCCCTGGACCTGCCCGAACTGCCCGGCGGCGCCGAGGAGATCAGACGCGTGGTCACCGTCTTCCGCGAGCTGCGGGCCGGGATCACGGTGGACGGCCGGACGAAGGTCAAGACCCCGAGCGGCACCCTCTCCACCGCCGAGGCGATCTCGGTGGTGACCAACGGCCTCGCCCTGGCCGCCCACTTCGGCGACGGCGTGCTGCGCGCCGGCGACGTGACCACCGGCATCCTCGGCGCCGTCGTCCGCGACCCGGTGGCGGACCGGGCGGTCTGGCGCGAGTACGTCGAAGGCGTGGTGCGCGAGCGCGACGGCTGGAAGGACTTCTACCGCGCCGCCCGCGAGGTGACCGCGTGAGCGGGCGCAGCGGGTCGGGCGGGCGCAGCGGGCCTGGTGGGCGGGACGGGCGGCGCGGGGTGGGGGCATGACGTCCGAGGTCGCCCTGCTCGGCATCCGCCACCACGGCCCCGGCTCGGCCCGGGCGGTGGCCGCCGCGCTCGCCCGGTGGGAGCCGGACGCGGTGCTGATCGAGGGCCCGCCGGAGGCCGATGACATCGTCCACCTGGCCGCCGGGAAGGACCTGGTGCCGCCGGTCGCGCTGCTCGCCCACGCGGTGGACGACCCGGCGAAGGCCGCCTTCTGGCCGTACGCCGAGTTCTCCCCGGAGTGGGTGGCGATCCGGCACGCCCTGGACCACGGCCTGCCGGTCCGCTTCATCGACCTGCCCGCCGGGTACGGCTTCGCGCCCGCCCCCGGGACGGCCCTCGATTCCGACGACGCCGGCGAACCGCCCGCCGACCCGGTGGCGCTGCTCGCCGCGGCGGCCGGGCACGACGACCCGGAGCGCTGGTGGGAGGACGTGGTCGAGCACCGCGCGCCCGGCGCCGACGCGCTCGCCCCGTTCGCCGCCGTCGCCGCGGCCATGGGCGCGCTGCGCGCCGAGGGGCTCGGCGAGTCCCGCCGGGACCTGCTGCGCGAGGCGTACATGCGCGGGCGGATCCGCGCCGCCCGCCGCGCCGGGCACCGGCGGATCGCGGTGGTCTGCGGCGCCTTCCACGTCCCCGCGCTGGAGACGATGCCGACCGTCGCGCACGACCGGGCGCTGCTCGCCGGGCTGCCCAAGAAGGTGCGCACGGACATCACCTGGGTGCCGTGGACGCACCGTCGGCTCTCCCGGTCCACCGGCTACGGCGCGGGCGTGCAGTCACCCGGCTGGTACCACCACCTGTTCAGCACCGACGGCGACCCGGTGCCGCGCTGGCTCGCCCGGGCCGCCGAACTCCTGCGCGCCGAGGACCACCCGGTCTCCTCCGCCCACGTCATCGAGGCGGTCCGGCTCGCCGAGACCCTGGCCGTCCTGCGCGGCCGCCCGCTCGCCGGGCTGACCGAGACCCTGGACGCCGCGCGCGCGGTGCTCTGCGAGGGGTCGGACGTCGCCCTGGAACTGGTCCGGGACCGCCTGGTGGTCGGTGACCGGCTCGGCGAGGTCCCGGCCGCCGCACCGGCGGTGCCGCTGCAGCGCGACCTCTCCCGGCTGCAGCGCTCGCTGCGGCTCAAGCCCGAGGCCGCGTCGAAGGACGTCGACCTCGACCTGCGCAAGGAGACCGACGCGGCCCGCTCCCGGCTGCTGCACCGGCTGCGGCTGCTGGGCGTGGACTGGGGGGTGCCGGTCCGCTCCCCGGTCAACTCGACCGGGACGTTCCGCGAGAGCTGGCGGCTGTGCTGGCAGCCGGAACTGGCGGTCCGGATCGCCGAGGCCGCGCAGTGGGGCACCACGGTCGAGGAGGCGGCCGGCGCCAAGGCGGTCGGCACCGCCCGTGCCGCCGTCGACCTCGCCGAACTGACCGGCCTGGTGGAGACCTGCCTGCTGGCCGGGCTGTCCGGTGCGCTGCCCGCCGTGATGCGGGTGCTCGCCGACCGCGCGGCCCTGGACACCGATGTCGCGCACCTCGCGGGCGCGCTGCCCGCCCTGGTCCGCGCGCTGCGCTACGGCGACGTGCGCGGCACCGACCACGGCGCGCTCGCCGGGGCGGCAGCCGGACTGGCCGAGCGGGTCTGCGTCGGGCTGCCGTCCGCCTGCGTCGGGCTGGATGCCGGGAGCGCGGCGGCCATGCGCGGCCTCCTCGACGAGGTGCACGGCGCGATCGGCCTGCTGACCTCGGTCGGGCCGCGGTTCGCCCCCGCCGCCTCCGCCGCCTCCTCCTCCGCCGCCGACACCGACGCCGCCTCCGCCGCCCCCGCCGACAACGGCGCCGCCCCCGGAACGGACCACGCCGGCCCCGACGGCCTGGCCGGCCTGGCCGACCGCTGGGCCGCCGCGCTGCGCTCGCTGGCCGCCCGCGAGCCGTCCGGCGGCCCGGCCACCGGCGCCCCGGGGCTGCTCCGCGGCCGGGCCGTCCGGCTGCTGTCGGACGACGGCCGGCTCGACTCGGAGGACGTGGGCCGCCGGCTGCGGCTGGTCCTGTCGGCCGCCAACTCCGCGGCGGACGCGGCCGGGTGGGTCGAGGGCTTCCTCACCGGCGGCGGCGCCCTGCTGCTGCACGACCCGAGGCTGCTCGCCCTGCTGGACGAGTGGCTGACCGGGGTGAGCGCAGAGGTCTTCACCGACGTCCTGCCACTGCTGCGTCGCACCTTCGCCGCGCTGGAGGCGGGCGTGCGGACGACCATCGGCAGCCGGGTCGCGGCGGGCCCGCTCGACGGGGCCCCGACGGACCGGGCCCCGGCGGGTGAGCTGGACCGGTCCCGCGCCGACGCCGCCGTCCCGGTGGTGGCCGTGCTGCTCGGCGTCCGCCCGCGGATCCCCCGGCAGGCCGCCGGCCGCAACACCTGACGCCCGCCGCGCCCGCCGCGCCCGCGGCGCCCCCGTCACCGCAGGACCCGCACGTCCCGCAGGCCCCGCACGTCCCGCAGGCCCCGCTGAAGGAGGAGGACGAGATGGCAGCGCCCACGACCGACGAACGGCTGCGCCGCTGGCGGCTGGTGCTCGGCGGCGAGGCCGACGGCACCGGTCGCACGCTGCGCGGCCGGGACGCCGCGATGGACGGCACCCTCACCGCGCTCTACCGCGGCGCGCCCGAGGAGGGCGGCCGGGCGGGCCGCGGCGGCGGCCGCCGCAGTGCCGGGCTGGGCGGCTCGGCCCCGCAGGTGGCCCGCTGGCTGGGCGACATCCGCACGTACTTCCCGTCCACCGTCGTCCAGCTGATGCAGCAGGACGCGATCACCCGGCTCGGCCTGGACCGGCTGCTGCTGGAGCCGGAGATGCTGGAGGCCGTCGAACCGGACGTCCACCTGGTCGGCACCCTGCTCTCGCTCAGGCAGGCGCTGCCCGAGACCACCCGGGAGACCGCCCGGGCCGTGGTCGGCAAGGTGGTCGCCGACCTGGAGCGCCGGCTCGCCGACCGCACCCGGGCCGCCCTGGGCGGCGCCCTCGACCGGAGCGCCAGGGTCAACCGCCCCCGGCACCGCGACATCGACTGGGACCGGACGATCCGGGCGAACCTGAAGAACCACCTGCCCGAGCACGGCACCGTCGTCCCCGAGCGGCTGGTCGGCCACGCCCGGGCCCGGCGCGCCGTGAGGAAGGACGTCATCCTCTGCGTCGACCAGTCCGGTTCGATGGCGTCCTCGGTCGTGCACTCGGCGGTGTTCGGGGCGGTGCTCGCCTCGATGCGCACCCTGGACACCCGGCTGGTCGTCTTCGACACCTCGGTGGTCGACCTGACCGATCAGCTCAGCGACCCGGTGGACGTCCTGTTCGCCACCCGGCTCGGCGGCGGCACCGACATCAACCGCGCGCTCGCCTACTGCCAGTCGAAGATCACCCGCCCCTCCGAGACCGTCGTCGTCCTGGTCAGCGACCTGTACGAGGGCGGCGTCCGGGACGGCATGCTCAGGCGGGTCGCCGCGATGAAGGCGGCCGGCGTCGGGTTCGTCGCCCTGCTCGCGCTCTCCGACGAGGGCGCGCCCGCCTACGACCACGCGCACGCCGCAGCCCTGGCCGCGCTCGGCGTTCCGGCCTTCGCCTGCACCCCGGACGCCTTCCCCGGGATCATGGCGGCGGCCGTCGAGAAGCGCCCGATCCCGGTGCCTGACCAGGGGGTGTGACGGATTCACCCGGACGCGCGAATCCGTCCGATCGGTGGACGGGTCGGTCACCCGGACGCTCTAGGCTGTCTGTGACGGTTCTCACCCAAGACGGACAGGCCCCGGGCGGAACAGTCCCGTCCCACGGGGATAACCTGCCAGACGGACGTGACGCGCGTGTTGATTGACGTGTGCGCCCGTGGCTGTGTGGGCCGCAAGGCCGTACCTCTGCGTACCCGCACCGCCCCGACGACCCGCAGCGAAGATCCTGCCGTGGCACGCTCGTAGAGACACAATCCGCGACCACGAACAAGGACGAACACACGTGGACCTGTTCGAGTACCAGGCGAGGGACCTCTTCGCCAAGCACGGCGTACCCGTGCTTGACGGTGATGTCATCGAGACCCCCGAAGCCGCTCGCGCCATCGCCGAGCGCTTCGGCGGACGCGCCGTCGTCAAGGCTCAGGTGAAGGTCGGCGGCCGTGGCAAGGCCGGTGGCGTCAAGCTCGCCGCCGACCCGGCCGACGCCGTCGCCAAGGCCGAGGCGATCCTCGGTATGGACATCAAGGGCCACACCGTTCACAAGGTGATGCTGGCCCAGACCGCGGACATCAAGGACGAGTACTACGTCTCGTTCCTGCTGGACCGCACCAACCGCACCTTCCTGGCCATGGCCAGCGTCGAGGGCGGCGTGGAGATCGAGGTCGTCGCCGAGCAGAACCCCGAGGCGCTCGCCAAGATCCCGGTCGACGCCAACGAGGGCTGCACCCCGGAGAAGGCCGCCGAGATCGTCGCCGCGGCGAAGTTCCCGGCCGAGGTCGCCGACCAGGTCGCCGAGGTCCTGCAGAAGCTGTGGACCGTCTTCATCAAGGAGGACGCCCTCCTCGTCGAGGTCAACCCGCTGATCAAGTCCGGTGACGGCAAGATCATCGCGCTCGACGGCAAGGTCTCCCTGGACGAGAACGCCGAGTTCCGCCAGCCCGAGCACGAGGCCCTGGAGGACAAGGCCGCGGCCAACCCGCTGGAGGCCGCCGCCAAGGCCAAGGGCCTGAACTACGTCAAGCTCGACGGCCAGGTCGGCATCATCGGCAACGGCGCGGGCCTCGTCATGAGCACCCTCGACGTGGTCGCCTACGCCGGTGAGAACCACGGCGGCGTCAAGCCCGCCAACTTCCTCGACATCGGTGGCGGCGCGTCCGCCGAGGTGATGGCGAACGGCCTGGAGATCATCCTGGGCGACCCCGACGTCAAGTCGGTCTTCGTCAACGTCTTCGGCGGCATCACCGCGTGCGACGCGGTCGCCAACGGCATCGTCCAGGCCCTCGCGCTCCTGGAGAGCAAGGGCGAGAACGTCACCAAGCCGCTGGTCGTCCGCCTGGACGGCAACAACGCGGAGCTGGGTCGCAAGATCCTCGACGACGCCAACCACCCGCTGGTCCAGCGCGTGGACACCATGGACGGCGCCGCTGACCGCGCCGCCGAGCTGGCCAACAAGTAAGGAAGGGGACTTTCACACCATGGCTATCTTCCTTACCAAGGACAGCAAGGTCATCGTCCAGGGCATGACCGGCGCGGAGGGCATGAAGCACACCCGCCGCATGCTCGCCTCCGGCACCCAGATCGTCGGCGGTGTCAACCCGCGCAAGGCCGGCACCACGGTCGACGTCGACGGCACCGAGATCCCGGTCTTCGGCTCCGTCGCCGAGGCGATGGAGAAGACCGGCGCCGACGTCTCGGTCCTCTTCGTGCCGCCGGCCTTCACCAAGGCCGCCGTCGTCGAGGCCATCGACGCCGAGATCGGCCTGGCCGTCGTCATCACCGAGGGCGTTCCGGTGCACGACACCGCCGCCTTCTGGGCGCACGCCGGTGCCAAGGGCAACAAGACCCGCATCATCGGCCCGAACTGCCCCGGCCTGATCAGCCCCGGACAGTCGAACGCCGGCATCATCCCGGCCGACATCACCACCGCCGGCAAGATCGGCCTGGTCTCGAAGTCCGGCACCCTGACCTACCAGCTCATGTACGAGCTGCGGGACATCGGCTTCACCTCGGCCGTCGGCATCGGTGGCGACCCGGTCATCGGCACCACCCACATCGACGCTCTCAAGGCCTTCCAGGAGGACCCGGAGACCGAGATCATCGTCATGATCGGTGAGATCGGTGGCGACGCCGAGGAGCGTGCCGCGGACTTCATCAAGGCGAACGTGACCAAGCCGGTCGTCGGCTACGTCGCGGGCTTCACCGCCCCCGAGGGCAAGACCATGGGCCACGCCGGCGCCATCGTCTCCGGCTCCTCGGGCACCGCCCAGGCGAAGAAGGAGGCCCTTGAGGCCGCCGGTGTCAAGGTCGGCAAGACGCCGTCCGAGACCGCCCGCCTGGCCCGCGAGATCATCGCCGCCCAGGCCTGATCACCCCTGCGCGCAACGAGCGCCCCCGCCCGGAC
>NZ_JBHWCL010000007.1:0-129464 GCF_042735125.1 Kitasatospora sp. NPDC059599
ACGGACGACCGGACGGAGGGGCCCGCGCCCCCGGCCGGGCCGGGGGCACCGGGCACGGCGGCGGGGACGGGCGCAACGGTGGGGACGGACGGCACCGAGCGGACCGCGCGCAGGTGCGGGGTCGCGGTGGGCAGGGGCAGGGTGGCCGTGGAGGAAGAAGACATGGTGTGCCGCTCATTTCGCGCGTGACGGACGGGGTGGGTCGTCTGCGCGTCGACCGGGCGTACTACCGGGGCTGGACCGGACGGAACCGGGTCAGCGGGCGGAGGGCCGGGACGCGCTGGGCGAGCCCGGACACGTCTGATCGAACAGGTGCGGCTGCCGGGACGGCCAGAACGGTTCGAGGTCGTGGCGGCCCCGCCGGCTGTCCACGGCGCGGCCCGCGCGCCCGTTCCACCGTCCGGTCCGGCCGTCACCCGCGCACGCCCCGGGGGCCGCAACGGTCGTTCGAGTACGGCCGACGACGGCGGGGGAAGGTCTGAGGCAGACGATGTTCACTGGTGTTCTCTCCGCTGGGCGGGTCCGGTTGGTCGGCCGCGGCACGCCGGACGGCGGTCCGCTACGGCCTGGTCGACGGGATCTGCGGTGCGTCGGGCGGCGGCCGGTGAGCCGGGAGCGCCGGGGACGTACCGGGACGGGACGGGCCGGTCAGCGACAACACGCGCTACAGACCAGCGCGTGGTCGATGTAGCGGCGGACGGTGAGCACCGGAACGGCGGCGCCCGAGCGGGCGGAGCCGGGTGCGAGGGGTCCGGGCACGGTGGTGACGGCGAGTCGTCGGCCGACGGTCATCTGCTGCCCTCCCCCTCGTTCTGCGTGTGGCGTCGCGCCGTCGTCGGCACGCGCCGGCGGTGCCCGCCGGATCGTCGAAGGCCGTCCGCCGGTCGGCAACGCCCGTGTGAACGGAGCGTTTCCGGCTCCCCCGACGGCACGGCCGGGCGGCCCTCGTCCACAGAGCCTTCCACGGCCGGGCCGGTCTAGGCAACCTTCCGCCCACCGATCGTCCGGGATGCGGACGGCCGGATGGGACGGCGGTCCGGGCGCGACACCGCCGCAGCCCTCACCCGAGACTCCCTCAGGCCCCGGCGGGGCGCGGGGAAACCCGGAGATCCCGCGAGGCCGGGCGCCCGGGCGGACGCCCCGTCAGGCTCGGGCGGGGGCGCGGTGGCGTCGCGCCGCGGCGTGCTCGACGAGGGCGACGAGCAGGTCCTTGCCGTCCTCCCGCAGCCGCGCGTCGCAGAGCAGGACCGGGATGCCCGGGTCGAGGTCGAGTGCGTCCCGCACCTCGTCCGGGGAGAACCGCTCGGTGCCCTCGAAGCAGTTCACCGCGACCACGAACGGCATGCCGCGCTGCTCGAAGAAGTCGACCGACGGGAAGCAGTCGGCCAGCCGACGGGTGTCGGCGATCACCACGGCGCCGAGCGCGCCGCGCGCCAACTCGTCCCAGACGAACCAGAACCGGTCCTGCCCGGGCGTGCCGAACAGGTAGAGCGCGAGGCCGGTCCGCAGGTCGATCCGGCCGAAGTCCATCGCGACCGTGGTGGTGCGCTTCGCCTCCACGCCCGAGGTGTCGTCCACCGGGCGGCCCAGCTCGCTGAGCTCCTCCTCGGTGCGCAGCGGTCGGATCTCGCTGACCGAGCCGACCAGGGTGGTCTTGCCCGCACCGAAACCGCCCGCGACCAGGATCTTCACCGCGACGGCCGGACCGCCGCGCCACTGCGGGTCGTTGGCGTTCGCCGGGTGGGACGCGGCACCGTCCGGGCGGAGGTGGTGGTCAGAGCGCACGGAGTCCATTGATCACGTCTCGCAGCAGGCGCTCGTCCGGCAGCTCGGCGAGCGGAACGGGTCGGGTGACGCTGATCAGGTCGGCGTCGTAGAGGTCGCCGAGCAGCACCCGCACCACGCTGACCGGCAGGTCGGTGAAGGAGCCGAGTTCGGCGACGGAGAGCGGCTCGCTGCGGCACAGGGACAGCAGCGTCTGGTGCTCCGGGTCGAGGACGTGCGCGGGCACGGCCCCCGCGTCCGGCCCGGGCTCGACGGCGGTGACCAGCGAGATCAGGTCGAACAGACCCTCCTCGACCGGCCGGGTGCGGCCGCGGGTCATCGAGTAGAGGCGCACCACCGGACCGGCCTCGTCGTCGAACCAGCGGTCGTCGACCGGGGTGCGGGGCCGGAACAGGTCGACGTCGGGCCCGTCCGGGTCCACCGGCTCCGTGCCCACCGACTCCGGGTCCACCCGAGCGTCCGCAGGTGCGCCCGCAGGACCGGCCGCCGGGGCGTCCGCGGGACCGTCCGCGCCCTGGGACGCGGCCACGCCGGCCGGCGCGCCGGCCTCTGTCGACGCGTTCGCATCGGCAGGCGCGGTCGCACCGGCCGGCCCGTCCGTGCCCACCGGCACCTCCGGGCCGTCCGGCACGTCCGCCTTGGGATCCGCCATCGGACCGCTCATCTCCCCGGCGGGGCGATTTCGGTGCGCGGCTCGGCGGCCATGTGCTCGCCGACCCGCTTGACCAGCAGGGCCATCTCGTAGGCGATCTGGCCGATGTCGGCCTCGGCGTCGCTCAGCACGGCCAGGCAGCTGCCGTCACCGGCGGCCGTGATGAACAGGAACGCCTCGTCCAGCTCGATCATGGTCTGCCGGACGCCGCCGACCTTGAAGTGCGCGCCGGCCCCCTTGGCCAGGCTGTGGAACCCGGCCGCGACGGCGGCCAGGTGCTCGGCGTCCTCGCGGTCGAGGTCGCGGGAGGCGCCGGTGGCCAGGCCGTCGCTGGAGAGGATCACCGCGTGCCGCAGGGCCGCGACGCGCCCCACGAGGTCGTCCAGGAGCCAGGTGAGGTCCCCGGACGGCTGCGTCGAAGTGGTCATGAATCAGTTCCTTCCGCTGGAGCGGGTGGTGCAGGTGATGCGGGTCGTACGGGTGGTTCCGGTCGTGTGGGTGGTGCGGGTACGACGGGTGATGCTGACGGTACTGGTGATCCGGGGCCCGGTGTGCGGCGGACCGGCGGACCGGGCTGCTGCCGGCGCGCGAGCGGTGCCCGTCCGGTGTCCGAGGGCGCGGGCAACGCCGCCGGGGCGGGTGCCGGGGCGATCGCCCGGCGGGACATGTCCGGCGGCTGCCAGACCGGGACGACGGTGACGCGACCGCGCGGCGCGCCCTCGCGGGCCTCCGGCTTGCCGTCGCGCCCCTTCGTCGAGCCGTCACGGCCCTTCGTCGATCCGTCACGGCCCTCGACGGCGCCGGTGCGGTCCGCCGGGGTGGTGGCACCGCGTCCCCGGGTGTAGCCGCGCTGGAACGAGGTGAAGGTCGCCCGGGCCTCCTCGGGCGAGCGCTCCCGCACCTCCCGGGCGTCCGGGTCGGTGCCCGCGCCCCGGTCCGGCCCTTCCGGGCCGCCCGCGCTGCGGAATCGTTCCTTCAGCTGGTCCGCGCGCTGCTCCCTGAGCTGCGGCGCCAGGTTCGCCTGCCGGACCCGGCGCGGCAGTCCGCCCGCCGTCCGGGGCGCGGCGGCCACCGGTGGCGCCGCGGCGGCCTCGACGGTCGCAGCAGTGGCCTCGGCGGTCGCGGCGGTCTCAGCTGCGGTCGCGGTGGTCTCAGCGGCCGCACCGGACCCGGTGGCCGCCGCGGCCTCGAAGGCCTCCGCGGCTGCGGCCAGCACCACGTCCTCCCGCCGGTGCCGCCCCGTCCCCGGCGTCTCCCCGGCGTCCGCGTCGGGCGCGGGGACCAGGACCGGCCCGCCCTTGGTCCGCGAGGCCCGACGCGGCAGACCGCCCGCTGTGCGCCCCACCTCGGGCACGGAGGGCCGGGGCCCGCCCGTCCCCCGGTGCCGGCCGCCGACTCCGTCGCCGGCTACGGACGAGGAACCGGAGGAGGACGAGGAACCGGAGGAGGACCGGGACGGCCCTCCGGACGAGGATCCGACCGACGCCACGGACCCGACGCCGCCCCGGACACCCGCTCCCGCTCCCGTCCCCGGCACCGCGACCAGGTCCCGCTGCCCGCGCCGGTCGGAGCCCACCGGCCGCCGGCCGGCTGCGGTCGGCTCCGGCAGCCCGTCCGGCGCCTCCGCCAGCAGCTCGCGCGGAATCAGCACCACCGCCGTCGTCCCGCCGTACGGGGACGGCCGCAGGTGCACCCGGATGCCGTGCCGCCGGGCCAGCCGGCTGACCACGAACAGGCCCAGCCGGTCGGTGTCGGCGAGGTCGAACTCCTGCTCCACGGAGAGGCGTTCGTTGATCTCGGCGAGCAGTTGCTCGCTCAGCCCGAGCCCGCGGTCGTCGATCTCCAGCGCGAAGCCGTGCGCCACCACCTCACCCTGGACGGTGACCTGGGTGGTCGGCGGGGAGAACACCGCGGCGTTCTCGACGAGCTCGGCGATCAGGTGGGTGACGTCCGCGACGGCGCTGCCGAGCAGGCCGGTGCCGGGGAACGGTCGGACGGCCACCCGGGCGTAGTCCTCGACCTCGCCGACCGCCGCCCGGACCACGTCCACCATCCGGACCGGCTTGCGCCAGGCGCGCCCGGGCGAGCCGCCCGCGAGGATGATCAGACCCTCGGCGTGCCGGCGCATGCGGGTGGTGAGGTGGTCGACCTTGAAGAGGTCCGCCAGCTCCGTCGGGTCCTCGGTGCGGCGCTCCATGGTGTCGAGCAGGGTGAGCTGACGGTGCAGCAGCACCTGGCTGCGCCGGGCCAGGTTGACGAACACGGCCGAGACGCCGCGCCGCAGTTCGGCCTGTTCGACGGCGGCCTCGACGGCGGCCCGCTGGACCGCGTTGAAGGCCTGGCCGACCTGGCCGATCTCGGCGTCACCGAAGTGCAGTTCGGGCGCCTCGGTGGCCACGTCCACCGGCTCGCCGCGGCGCAGCCGCAGCATGACGGAGGGCAGCCGGGAGCCGGCCAGCTCGTTGGCCGCGTTGCGCAGGCCGATCAGCTCGCGGGCCAGGCCACGCCCGATCCGGAACGAGATCAGGATCGACAGCACGACCGCGACCAGGCCGATCGCACCGGCGATGCCGCCGCGCCAGAGCATCCCGATCGCCGCGGACCGCGTGCGGTCGTCGAGCCCGGCGGCGATCCGGCTGTTGATCGAGGCGAGGTCGCCGAGCGCCCGGTCGGCGGTCTCCCGCCAGGAGTCGCCGTTGAGCGCCTGGACGACCCGGTCGGGGCCGCCGGCGCCGACGAAGTCCGCCTCGGCGCGGGCCAGCGCGCCCCAGGCCTCACCGCTGCGCAGCGCGATGTAGTCGGACTGGTCGGCGGGTTCGAGCTCGGCGACGTAGACGGTGTACAGCGCCTGCTGGTTGTGCAGGGCGTCCAGCGCGACCTGGTACTGCTCGGCGGTGGGCTTGGCGGCGCCCGAGCGCAGGCCCTCCATGGCCGCGTCCTCCTGCGACAGGTACTCGCGGGCGCGCGCCAGCTCGATCAGGATGGTTCCCTGGCGCGGAAGTTGGCCGGTCTGCCGGGCGACGTAGGCGGACCGGAAGCCGAACACCGGCTTGACCAGGTCGCTGTACTGGCCCAGCGCGAACTCCCAGTTCAGCGCGGTCCGGCCGACCTGGGACCGCAGCGGGCCGATCTGGTCGGCGGCGGCGATGATCTGCACGAAGCGGCCGCGCTGGGAGGTGGAGAGCTTGGCGGCCGAGCCGTCCTTCATCTGCCGCAGCACGGCGAGGCTGTGGTCGGTGACGGTCTTGGCGTGCTCGTAGGCGTCCCTGGCCACGGGCGAGCGCGGGTCGGCCAGGCGCTGGACGGCGGCACGGCGCTCGTTCTGCAGGTCGGTGGCGTACTGGTCGACCGGGCCCGCGAACTCCTTGTACGTACGGCTGATCCTCAACTGGTTCCAGACGTCCCCGGTGGTGGCGATGGTCGCGTACACCCACAGGGCGGTGAGCGCGACGATGGGCACCAGGAGCAGCGCGATGATCTTCGCGCGGATCGAGCTGCTGCGCAGACGCATGGAGTCCTCGGTCGGGAAGTGCCAGGCGCGGACGGGGAGGGTGGGGGTCGTGGAAGCGGTGGCGCGCCGGGAGGGGTGGGGCACGGCGGGGACGGTAAGGAGGGATACGGAGGGGGCTCCCGGCCACGGGTCTGCGCGACTCTACTACGCCCTGACCACTCGTTCGAGGGTCGAATCGATCCACATCTCCAGCTTGCCCCGCACACGTCAGAAACCGGTCGCGATCTCCTCCACTTCGCGCCCGGATCATCCGCAGACGTCCGGTTTTTCGCCCGCTCCGCGCTCCGGCCCTCGCCCGACACCCTCGCCGTACCCTTTCCCGGCTCTTCCCGGGTCTACCCCGAGTCGGCCTCCGCCTCCCCTCGCGGCACACCCCGACCCCGACCCCGACCCCGACCCCGACCCCGACCCCGACCCCGACCCCGACCCGCCACCGTCGCTCCCCCGTCGCTCCCCCGCTTCCCTTCCGCCCCTCGCCGACGCCGTCCCGCCTCCCCCCGCCTCCCCCCGCCTCCCCGATCGCGACACCCTCCGACCGGACCCGTGCCGATCTCGTCGCGTCACCGTCACAACCCTGGGAAGTGACCGGGCGATCCGATAGTTTCGCTCCACCCGCACAACCGGGCGCCGCCGCCCCGGCGGCCGGACGGCGGGCCGGGCCGGCGGAAGCGCCGGGGAGACGCGAACTGGGGAGGAACGTGCGCGAGTTCACCACCCCCGCGCCGGCCGTTCCGGAGGCCACCGGAGGACTCGCCGACTCCCTCTACGACACCGCCGAGCGCGCCCCCGACCTGGTCCAGCTGTCCTGGCGGACCGCCGACGGCCGGTGGCAGGACGTCACCGCCCGGGAGTTCCGGGACCAGGTGCTCGCCCTCGCGAAGGGCCTGCTCACCCACGGCGTCCGCTACGGCGACCGGGTCGCCCTGATGTCCCGGACCCGCTACGAGTGGACGCTCTTCGACTACGCGCTCTGGTCCATCGGCGCGATCACCGTCCCGGTCTACCCCACGGCCGCCGCCGAGCAGGTGCGCTGGATCCTCGCCGAGACCCAGGCGGTGGCCTGCCTGGTCGAGGACGAGGACGCCGCGATGACCGTCGGCGCGGTCTGCGACGCGCTGCCCGACCTCACCGGCATCTGGCAGCTGGACCGCGACTGCGTCGCCGCGATCACCGAGGACGGTCGGGGCGTACCCGACTCCCTGGTGCACCGCCAGCGCCTCGGCGTCGCCGCCGAGAACATCGCCACCGTCGTCTACACCTCGGGCACCACCGGCCGCCCCAAGGGCTGCCTCCTCACCCACGCCAACCTGGCCTCCGAGGCCGACTCACTGCTCGCCGGCTGGGGCGACGTCCTGCGCGACACCGGCGGCAGCCAGCCCGGCACCCTGCTGTTCCTGCCGCTCGCCCACGTCTACGGGCGGGCGGTGCAGATCGCGGCGATCCGCGCCGGCTTCCGGATCGGCCACGTCCCCGAGGTCTCCACCGACGCGCTGCTGCCCGCCCTGGAGACCTTCCGGCCGACCTTCCTGCACGCCGTCCCGTACGTCTTCGAGAAGATCTTCCAGCAGGCCCGGCGCGCCGCCGAGGACTCCGGACGCGGCGAACTCTTCGAGCAGGCCCGGCAGGTGGCGGTCGACTGGGCCGCCGCCCGGGAACAGAAGGCCTTCGGGCGCGGCCCCGGACCGGGCGCCGCGCTCCGGCTGCGCCACCTCGCGTACGAGCGGACCGTCTACCCGAAGCTGCGCGCGGTGCTCGGCGGCCGGGTCCGCAGCGTGATGTGCGGGGGCTCCTCGCTCCGGCGCGAACTGGGCCAGTTCTTCACCGGCGCCGGGCTGCAGCTGTTCGAGGGGTACGGGCTCACCGAGACCTCCGCGGCGATCACGGCCAACCCGACCGGGCGGCAGAAGCTCGGCACGGTCGGGCAGCCGGTGCCGGGCGCGTCGGTGGCGATCGCCGACGACGGCGAGGTGTGGGTGTGCGGCGGCTCGGTCTTCGGCGGCTACCTCAACCACCCGCGGTGCACCGCCGAGTCGCTGGTCGACGGCTGGTTCGCGACGGGCGACCTGGGCCGGCTGGACGAGGACGGCTACCTCACCATCACCGGCCGCAAGAAGGACCTGATCGTCACCAGCAGCGGCAAGAACCTCGCGCCGTCGGGCCTGGAGGACCGGGTCGCGGCGCACCCGCTGGTCTCCCAGTGCCTGGTGGTGGGCGACGACCGCCCGTACGTGGCCGCACTGATCACGCTCGACCAACCGGCGCTGTCGCACTGGCTGAAGACCCGCGGACGGGAGCAGCTGGACGCCTGGGCGGTGCTCGCGGACGAGGACCTGCACACCGAGATCCAGCGCGCCGTGGCGGCGGCGAACACGGCGGTCTCCCGGGCCGAGTCGATCCGCGCGTTCCGGCTGCTGCCGCGGGAGTTCAGCCAGGAGCAGGGACTGCTGACCCCCTCGCTCAAGCTGCGCCGAACGGCCATCGCGGAGTACTACGCGGAGGACATCGAGGAGCTGTACCTCACCTGATCGGCATGCACCGCAGGCGTTCTGACGGTTCGTCCCGTTCGGTGCGGCGCGGGCTCGACGGCCGTCCGGTTCACCTGCCGTTCCCTTGACGGGCCGATTGGTCCAGTCCATTGTTTCTCTTCGGTCCGCGTGCGGCGCACCGCCACCCCCTCTGCTCACACGCCTCCTTCACCCACGCCCTCCGCCCTCCCGTCCCTCCGGGAGCGCCCGGGCCACCACGGTTCCGACCCTGTCACCCGATTCCGCTCACGCCCTCCCCACGGGCGTCACCCCCACACGCTGGAGTCCTCACGTGTCGATGTCCACGCGCCTGTCCGCACTGGCCGCCTCCGTCGCACTGCTCACCGCCTTCGCCGTCCCGGCGGCCTCCGCCCGCACGGCGCCGTCAGCCGCGAGCACGTCCGCCGTGAGCACGTCCGCCGCCGCGCCCGCCCCGGCGGCCACGACCCCTGCCGCGACCGTCAACCTGGCGACCAACCCCGGGTTCGAGGTGCCCGCGCCGAGCCTCGCCGACTGGGGCAGCATCCCCGGTTGGACCTGCACCGGCGGTCCGGCCGAGGCCGCCCTCACCACCACCGCCCCGCACTCCGGCACCTCCGCCCTGACCGTCACCCCCGCGACCGCCGACTCCACCGGCGAGTGCACCCAGACCGTCGCCGTCCAGCCCGGCACCACCTACACCGCCTCCGCCTGGGTCCGCGGCGCCTTCGTCCACCTGGGCGCCACCGGCACCGGCAACGACCTCCCGCCCGCCTGGACGGAAAGCACCGGCGGCGGCTGGCAACGGCTGACCACCCGCTTCACCACCGGCCCCACCGCGCGCACCATCCGGCTGTACGTGCACGGCTGGTACCAGCAGGGCCCGTTCTCGGTCGACGACGTCCGGGTCGACGGCCCCGCGCCCGCCCCGGCAGTGGCGACGGGCTCGATCCCCACCACCGACAAGGTCGTCTTCTTCACCGTGGACGACGGCTGGCAGCGCACCCCGGAGGCGGAACAGTTCATCGCCGACCACCACCTGCCCGTCACCGCCTTCCCGCTGCCGATGCCGGCGGGCACCGACCCGGCCTTCTTCCGGCGGGTCACCGCCGTGCCCGGCTCCTCCGTCCAGGACCACACGGTCTCCCACTCCGACCTCAGCAAGCTCCCCCTGGACCAGCAGCAGGTCGAGATCTGCGACGCCCGCGACGCCATGACCCGCCTCTTCGGCACCACACCGGCGGTCGTCCGCCCGCCGTACTTCGCCTCGAACGCCGACACCCTGCAAGCCGCCGCCAACTGCGGCATCCGCACCGTGCTCACCGCCGACGCCGACTTCAGCTGGGGCGCCGCCGACATCTGGCACCCGGGCCCGCTGCAGCCGGGCGACGTCATCATCATGCACTGGACCGACACCCTGGCCACCGACCTGCAGCGCGCCCTGGCCGCCGCCGACGCCGCCGGCCTCAGGCCCGCCGGCCTGGTCGACTACCTGCGCTGAGGACCTCGCACGCCCGTCCGCGACCGCCCCTGCCGGGCGGTCGCCCGGCCGTCCCCGGCGGGCACTCACTCGGCCGTCCCGCTCGGGCAGTCACTCGGCATCGTCCTGAGCGATCCCGCTCGTTGACAGTCCGCCCGCTGCATCGCTCTCATGAGGCGGTGCAGCGCGGCGCCGGCCACAGAGAAGTGGGCCGGCCGGTGGCCGAGCGAACACGCTTCCGAAGGGACGATGCGCGATGAGCACCCTCTCGCCGCCCTGATCTGACGCCGGGCGGTCACCCGCGGTATCCGCGAGCACGACGCGCCGACCCCGAACGTCACCGCGTGTGGCCGCGCCTCCCCCTGCCTACGGAGACCCACCACACACCCATGCCCCGTCCTTCGACCTGAACGTCATCGAGGAGTTCCGCACCAACAGCGGACGGGTCGGCGGCCCGTTCGAGGGCGGCGACCTGCTGCTGACCACCACCGGCGCCCGGTCCGGGCGGCCGCACACCGGGCCGCTCGGCTACGTCCGGGCGAATGGGCTGCTCCTGCTCGTCGCCTCGGCCGCCGGGGCCGCCGGGGCGCCGGAGCACCGGAGCACCGGAGCACCGGAGCACCGGAGCACCGGAGCACCCGCAGTGGTACCGCAACCTGCCGACCCACCCGGTGGTCCGGGGCGAACTCGGCACCGACACCTTCGACGCGATCGCCGTACCCGCCGAGGGCGAGCGCCGACAACGGCCGTTCGCCGCCGTCGCCCGGAAGGCCCCAGGGTACGGCGACTACCAGGCGCACACCGAACGCGAGTTGCCGGTCGTCGTCCTGGAGGGAGAACATCCCGGGGCACCTCCGGCAACGCCCCCCGCGGCGGAGCACCGGCGGTGCGCACCCTCGCCGACAAGCTGCCGGAGGCGCACACCTGGCTGCGCGCGCAGCTGCGCCACATCCGGGAGCAGGCGCACGCCCACCTCCCCGGCCGACCGGCCGGGCTCGGACCGCAGCTTCGGCACCACTGCCTGGCGTTCTGCGACGGGCCGACCCACCACCACACCGGCGAGGACACCGCCACCTTCCCGGCCCTCGCACGCAACCACCCCGACCTGGGCGACGTGCTCGCCCGGCTCGACGAACAGCATCGGGCCATCGGACGGATCAAGGAGGAGCTGGTGGCCCTGCTCGCCGGCATCGAGGTCACCGAACCCGAGCGGCTCCACGCGGAGCCGAACCGGATGATGTCGGCCGAACTGGAGGCGCACCTCGATCTGGAGGAGGCGGAGTTGTTGCCGGTCCTCGCCGGCATCCCCTTCCCGCCGACCGGGCGGAGCCAGGTCCTGTCCGGCCGATCTTGGCGTCGCGGGCCCAGCAGGATCGGCCGGACAGGGCGTAGGCCGGCCTGGGCGGCCGGGGACGACCGGGCCCGCCCGACCGGTTGCCGGAAACGGCGTTGCCGCCGTCCCCTCCCCGTGCCTCTGGAGGGGGCGGCGGCACCCGCGGCAGGACGGCGTCGGAGACCGACGCGACCCGTCAGGACTGCGAGAAGACCGGGAGGTAGCCGCCCGCCTGGCCGGAGGCCTTCGGGTGGTAGCTCTCGTCGATCGGCAGGGTGGTGCTGTTCAGCCAGGTGGTGAGGCTGCCGCAGATCTCGTGGCCGGTGAAGATGCTGCGGACGTCGCCGAAGGTGAAGCCGGCGTTGGCGGCGCGCTTGGCGAGGACGCCGTCCAGGGTGTCGGCGGCACCGTTGATGGCGGCGCGCTTGGTGTCACCGATGCCGAAGACGCAGTCACCGCCGACCTTGTAGATGTGCGGGTAGCCCATGACCACGACGTGGGCGTTCGGCGACTTGGACTTGATGGCGGAGTACACCTGGTCCAGCTGGGCGGGCAGGGTGTTGAGCGCGTAGTTCTTGGCCGTGTTGACGGCGTTGAGGCACGCGCTGTCGGAGCCCAGGACACAGGTCTGCATGGTGTCGGCGAAGCCGGCGTCGTTGCCGCCGACCGAGATGCTGACCAGCGTGGTGCCGGAGTCCAGGGCCGAGATCTGGCTGTTCAGGATGTCGCCGGTGCGGGCGCCCGAACAGGCGACGAACTTGAAGGAGGACGGCGAGTGCGCGTTCTTCCACAGGTACGCGTACGCGTTGGTGCTGCGCTTGCAGCTGCCGCTGTCGCTCAGGTAGCTGCCGGCGCCGACACCGGCGGAGTACGAGTCGCCGAGGGCCACGTAGTTGACGCCGGCCGCATTGGCGGACGAGGCGGCGAAGAGCGTCGTCATGGTGAGGCCTGCCGCAATCGCGGCGATGGACAGGGCACGGGCGGGGCGGAGCATGACACCTCCAGGGTGGGGGGGAGTGGGGGGTCGTGGCGTGGGTCACAGAAGTGATACCAGGCGGTAGGGGAACCCGGAAGCGCTCATGCCAAGGCAATTGACGGATCGTCTGATAGCAGAGAGGTGAACTGCCGCCGACGGTAAGTGAGTTCACACTGGTCAATGGGGGTGCGCTTTGACGCGCGTAGTACTGCGCGCGTAGACCGGCAACTTGCGTCCGTTAAGGCAGGGGTAAACCTGGAGTCGTTGTCCGACCATCGTTGAGTCAGTTTCGACAGCGGTCGGCCGTCGAGGCGAGGGCGCGGCGACGGGCACGAGGAGACCGCGGCGGGCGCGAAAGGGCCGCCGCGAGCGCGCACAGGTGCGACCGGACCCGGCCGGGCGCCGGCGCGAGCCTCCCCCGGCGCCGAACGCGCGAAATGCCCCGAACCAGCGGAAGGCACGGAACGCACAGAACTCATGGAACACACGGAACGCACGGAACACCGGGAATGCGCGGAACACCCCGAACACCCGGGGCACCCCGGGCACCCCGAAGACGCAGAAGGCACGGAACACTGAACGCGCGGAGCACGCGGAGGACACGAACCGTCAGGACATCGGCATCACCGAGGACTCGGGAGCGGCCGGTCGCCTCCCGGACCCGGTCCGGTCAGCCCCGCGCGCCCGAGTGACCGCCGCCCGGGTACACGGTGCCCGGCGAGACCGTGCAGCCCTCGACCGGCAGTTCCTCGATCGCCTCGTTCGCGGCGGCGGGCACGCCGAGCCAGCGGACGGCGGTGGCGACCGCCGCCCGGGCCTGGCGCAGCCCTGGCGCGCCCCAGCCCAGCAGCTCGACGGCGAGCCCCGGCGCGACCAGCAGCCGCCGGTAGTGCCGGCCCGAGGCCGGGTCGGCCGCGCTCGGCCCGACCGCCCGCAGCACCGCCGCCATCCGGACGCGCGCGCACTCGTGCCCGCCGTTCGCCGAACCGACCCGGTCGTAGAGGTAGCCGAGGTAGTACGGCCGGCCGATCGCCGCCTGCGCCTCCTCGGCGGCCTCCCTGGCCAGGGCCGCCGCAGGGTCGCCGGCGTCCTCCGGCTCCAGCGAGCCGCCGGGCAGCGAGCAGATCCCGTCCCTGGGGTTCACCAGGGTCAGCACCCGCCCGTCGGGGGCGAACAGCCACCCCCAGGACTGCTTGACCGGCAGCCCGTCCGGCACTTGCTCGCCCGGCCGCCACGGCCAGCCCGCCGTCGGACGCCGCCGTACCTTCCCGAGCAGGTCGGCGATCTCCGCGCTGTACTCGATCGGACTCATGCTCTCGCCTCGCGGCGTTCGGCGGGGCCTTCGACCGGGCCGGTGGAACCGCCGGTCGGCAGGGAGGAGGCGCCGGTCGACCGGGAGGAACCGCCGGTCGCCCACGTGAAGGCGCCGGTCGGCCCGGCGGGGGCATCGGCGGAGAAGCCCGCGCAGGCCTCGACCGTGGCGTCCGCCTGCGCGCACCCCCCGGCACCGGGCTCGCTCCGCTCGCTCATGCGTCCCCCTCTCGCTGTCGGGCTCGCCGGACCGGCGGTGCGCGGAGGGGACCTGCGGGGCGCGGTACGGAGCTGAGCGGCCGGAGCGGCGGCGTGGGGTACCGCGCGCTCCTGCTGTTGATCTTCTCCGAATCTTCCCCGAACAGGCGGTCGATGAACAGTCCCCAGCGCCGCATGGTGGATGCGGAGGCGGTGGACGCCGTGATCATCCCAGCGGCCCACCCCCTTCCCGGGGCCCCGGGAAGGGGGGCAGCGGGAACCCGGGCCGCGGGTCGACGCCCGGCGGGAACGGCAGCCCGCGCGCGGCATCGTCGGCGAGTTCGTCGAACACCTCGTGCGCGGTCATCGGCCGCAACCGCCCGTCGACCAGCGCCCACCCGCGTACCGGCGGCCGGACCGGCGCGTCACCGTCCGGACCGCCCTCCAGCCCGCCGAGCTGCGCGCCGGCCCGGCCGCCCGACGACGGATCGCCGTGCAGCAGCAGCGCCCCTGCCCCGCCGGAGGCCACGCCCGCCGCCAGCGTGACGCAGAACGCCTCGGTGTCCCGCCCCGCGGGGTACAGCTGCCCCTCCTCCACGTACACGTCCACCGCCGAGGTGAGCTCCTCGCCGTCCTCGGGACCGTGGCAGCGCAACGTCAGCAGGTGGCAGCCCTCCCCGGCCCCCTCGGCCAGGGCCAGGTAGACCGACGTCACGTACCGCATCACCGCCGCCATCCGGCGCTGCCCGGCCGGGTCGTCCCCGACCGCGTCCAGCAGGGCCGCGCAGGCCACGGACATCCGCACCCGCGCCCGGTGGTCGTCCATCAGCACGGGCAGCAGCTCGACCAGCCGCTCCCCCGCGTAGACGAACGGCTCCCCGGCCAACTCGGGATCACCGGCGTAGGCGACCCGGGCCGCGGGCATCCGCGGGTCGAGGCCGAGCGCCTCGCAGTAGTCCTCGAAGTCGTTCGCCTCCAGGACCCGCAGGTGCACCTCCAGGCCCTGCCGGTGCAGGGCCGTCAGCTGCTCCTCCGCCCGCCGCAGGTACTCCTGGTGGCCGAGCCCGCCGAACAGCCCGTACCGCGCGAGCCCGGCGAAGTCCCCGGCCGCGACGGCCAGCGCCACCGCGACCGGCTGCGGCGGCGCGCCCCGGGCCGGCCCGCCGCGCCGTGCCCGCGCACCACCCCCTCCCGTGTGCCCGCCGGGCGGCCGCCCGCCCCCGGGCGGCGCGGCCCCGCCGGGCCCGCCGCCCGGCGCCCCGCCGACCCCGCTCCCCCGCTTGCCGCCGGCCAGCACCAACACCCGTCGGCGCCCCCGCGACGTCCGCGCGCCCGCAGCGCACACCACCCCGCACACCAGCTCCCGCACCGCAGCCATGGCTCCTCCTGCTTCTCGCTCGTCCGACACCCGACGGCGCCGGCCGCCCCGGACGACGGGCCGCCGACGTCGAGGAACATACACAGAGCCACTGACAATGCACCCCTGGTAATCGAACGCCGGGTCGGGAACGCCCCCCGGGCGGCCGGTCGGACGGGTCCCCGGCACGACGGCGGACCGGTCGGCGGACCGCCGGCCCCCGGTACGGGTGAGACGCATGCCTCCGCGGATCCGGGCGGGATTGTCAGTGCCGCGCGTTAGGGTCGGGGACCATGCGACTGCTGCATACCTCCGACTGGCACCTCGGGCGTTCGTTCCACCGGGAGAGCCTGCACGACGCCCAACGGGCCTTCCTGGACCACCTGGTGGACGTGGTCCGGGCCGAGCGCGTGGACGCCGTGCTCGTCGCCGGGGACGTGTACGACCGGGCCCTGCCGGGGCTGGAGGCGGTCGCGATGTTCGACGACGTCCTGCACCGGCTGGCGGACCTCGGCGTGCCGACGGTGTTCATCAGCGGCAACCACGACTCGGCCCGCCGCCTCGGGGTCGGGGCGGGCCTGATCGGCCGCGCGGGGATCCACCTGCGGACGGATCCCGGCGAGTGCGCCAGCCCGGTGGTGCTGGCGGACGAGCACGGGCCGGTCGCGGTGTACGGCCTGCCGTACCTGGAGCCGACGCTGGTGCGCGAGCGGTTCGGGCTGTCGAAGGGCGGGCACGCCGCGGTGCTCGGGGCCGCCATGGCGGAGGTCCGGGCCGACCTGGCGGCGCGCCCGGCCGGCACCCGCGCGGTGGTGCTGGCGCACGCCTTCGTCACCGGCGGAGCACCGAGCGACAGCGAGCGGGACATCGCGGTCGGCGGCGTCGCCGCCGTGCCCGCCTCGGTCTTCGACGGGGTGCACTACGTCGCGCTCGGCCACCTGCACGGCTGCCAGACGCTCGCCCCGCACCTGCGCTACAGCGGCTCCCCGCTCGCCTACTCCTTCTCCGAGGTGCGCCAGCGCAAGAGCATGTGGCTGGTCGACCTCGCGGCCGACGGATCGGTGGCCGCCGAGCGCGTCCCCTGCCCCGAGCCGCGCCCCCTGGCCACCCTGCGCGACACCCTCCAGGCCCTGCTCACCGACGAGGCGTACACCGAGCACGAGCAGTCCTGGGTGCAGGCCACGCTCACCGACGCCGCCCGGCCGGGCGAGCCGATGGAGAAGCTGCGCCGCCGCTTCCCGCACACCCTGCAGCTGCTCTTCGACCCCGAGGAGTCGGACACCGAGCCCTCCTCGTCGTACGCCGCGCGGGTGAGCGGCCGGGACGACCTGGAGATCGCCGAGGGCTTCCTGCGGCACGTCCGCCCCGGCGCCGAGCCGGAGCCGGACGAGCTCGGCTGGCTGCGCGAGGGCTTCGAGCGCGTCCGGGAGACCACCGACCGGAAGGCGGACCTGCCCCGATGAGGCTGCACCGGCTCACCGTCACCGCCTTCGGCCCGTTCGCGGGCTCCGAGACGGTCGACTTCGACGCGCTCGCCTCCGGCGGGCTGTTCCTGCTGCGCGGCCCGACGGGTGCCGGCAAGAGCAGCGTGCTGGACGCGGTCTGCTTCGCCCTGTACGGGGAGACGCCGGGCGCCCGCCGGGCCGTGCGGCTGCGCAGCGACCACGCCGACCCGGCACGGCTGACCGAGGTCCGGCTGGAGCTGACCCTCGGCGGACGGCGGCTGCAGATCACCCGCCTGCCGGAGCAGCGCCGGCCGAAGAAGGTGGGCAGCGGGACGACGGTCGAGCGGGCGCAGACCCTGCTGCGCGAATGGGTCGCCGACTCCGGCGACGGCTCGCCGGGCTGGCGGGGGCTCAGCAAGTCGCACCAGGAGGTCGGGGAGGAGGTCCTCCGGCTGATCGGCATGAACCGGGAGCAGTTCTGCCAGGTGGTGCTGCTGCCGCAGGGCGACTTCGCCCACTTCCTCAAGGCCGACTCGGAGGAGCGCGGCAAGCTGCTGCGGCGACTGTTCGACACCGAGCGGTACCGGCTCGTCGAGGACTGGCTGGCCGAGCAGCGGCGCACCCAGGAGGCAGCGGTCCAGGCGGGTCGGCGCCGACTGCGCGATCTCGCCAGCAAGGCCGAGCAGGCGGCCGGCCCGGACGCCGAGCCCGCCGAGGGCTGGGTCCCGGCCGAGGACGCCTCCGCCGGGCTGACCGCCGGGGTGCTCGGCTGGGCCGCGGTCCTGCGCAGCGGCGCGGCCGAGCAGCTCGCCGTGGCGGAGTCGGCGCTCGCGGGCGCCGGGGACGCGCACGGTGCGTCCCAGCGGCGCCGCGAGGAGGCCGAGGAGCTGGCCGGGCGGCAGCGCCGGTACCGCGCGGCGCTGGCCGAGGCCGAGCGGCTCGCCGGTTTCGAGCCCGCCGCGGCGCGGGACCGGCAGCGGCTGGCCGCCGCACAGGGGGCCGTCGGGGTGGAGTCCGCACTGCGGCTGCGGGACGGCGCGACCGAGGCGCTCCGGCGCGCGCGGACGACGGAGCAGCGACACCGCGAGGCGTTGGCCGCCGCGCCCGGCGAGGAGGGCCGGCGGCTCCACGGGGCCGGCGCGGCCGAGCTGGCCGAGGCCGAGCTGCGGCTGCGGGCCGAGGTGGTCCGGCTGGAGGCGGCCCGCACGGAGGAGCGGCGCTGCGCCGAACTCGCCCGGGAGCAGCGCTCCCTGACGGTGGACCGGAGTTCCGCCGAGGCGCTGGCCGAGGAGGCCGAGGACTGGCTGGCCGAGTTCGAGGGCGAGCTGCACCGCCTGGAGGAGGAACACTCCCGGGCCCGGGCCGCGACCGCCAGGGTCGAGCAACTGGACGGGCAGCGTGCCGAGTTGACCACCCGCCTGGACGCGGCGCGGGAGCGCGACGGCCTGCGCGCCGAGATCGCGGCGGCCGAACCGCGGGTCGTCGGGCTGCGTGCCGCCGCGCTGGACGCCCGCGAGCACGGTCTGGACCTGCGGGACCGGCGACTGGCGGGCATGGCCGCCGAACTGGCCGAACAGCTGCTGACCGGCGAGGCCTGCCGGGTCTGCGGCTCGCCCGAGCACCCGGCCCCCGCCGAAGCGGCGCCCGGCAGCCGGGTCGGCGCCGAGGACGAGGAGCGGGCCCGTCGCGCCCAGGCCGTCGCCGACCAGGCCTGGACGGAGGCCGACCAGGCGCTCACCGCCCTGCGGGTGCGCGAGGCCGCGGCCGCCGGCGCGGCCGGGCCGGACGGCGCCGAGGCGCTCGCTCGGGCCCTCACCGAGCTGGAGCACGAGCACCGCGGGGCCCGGCACACGGCGGAGGCGCTCGGCCGGGTCGAGCAGGAGATCGCCCGGCTGTCGCGGGACCGCACCCGCCGGGGCGACGAACTGCACGAGGCCAGGGAGCGCGCCGCCGTCCTCACCGACCGGCTGCTGAAGCTCGGCACCGAACAGGAGGCACTGACCGCCCGGGTGGCGGCCGCCCGGGGGGAGGCGGCCTCGGTCGCCGACCGGGCTGCGGCCCTCACCCGGCTCGCCGAGCAGGTCGCCGCCGCGGCAACGGCCGCACGGGCCCACACCGAGGCGGCGGGCCGACTCGACGAAGCCGAGGGCGAACTGGGCAAGACCGCCGCCGCAGCGGGTTTCCCGGACGCCGCGGCCGCGCTGGCGGTGCTGCTGCCGCGCGAGGAACGCGACCGGCTGGAGGACCGGCTGGAGCGGCACCGCGCCGAGACCGCCGCCGTCCGGCACGAACTGGACCTCCCGGAGCTGGCCGAGGCCGCGACCCGTCCGCCGGTCGACCTGCCCGCCGCCGGGGCCGCGCTCCGCGCCGCGACCGACCGGCTCGGGCAGGCGCACGCCGCTCAGGCCGCGGCCCGCGAACGCTGCGGCGCACTGGCCGAGATCGGGCGGCAGCTGGCCGGGCTCGCCGCCGAGCTGGCCCCGGCGCTGGACCGGTACGGGCGGATCAACCGGCTCGCCACGCTGGCCGCCGGCACCTCCGCCGAGAACCGGCTGCGGATGCGCCTGGAGTCGTACGTGCTGGCGGCCCGGCTGGAGCAGGTCGCGGCGGCGGCCAGCGACCGGCTGGTCCGGATGTCCGGCGGGCGCTACACCCTGGTCCACAGTGACGACCGGGGCACCGGCACCAGGCGCTCGGGCCTGGCCCTGCGGGTGGTGGACGCCTGGACGGGCACCGAGCGGGACACCGCGACCCTGTCCGGCGGCGAGAGCTTCTTCGCCTCGCTCTCCCTCGCCCTGGGCCTGGCCGACGTGGTGACCGACGAGGCGGGCGGCATGCCGCTGGACACCCTGTTCATCGACGAGGGCTTCGGCACGCTCGACGAGCAGTCGCTGGAGGAGGTGATGGACGTCCTCGACGGCCTGCGCGAACGGGACCGCGCGGTCGGCATCGTCAGTCACGTCGCCGATCTGCGCAGCCGCATCCCGGCCCAACTGCTGGTCCGCAAGGGGCGGCGCGGCTCGACGCTGGCCCTGGCCGGGCGGGAGGACGCGTAACGCGCGTGGCTCGACCAGGGGCGACTCGACCAGGGGCGGCTCGACCGGGGCGGTGTCAGCCCGAGCAGGCGATCCGCTGTGCCTGCTGCCAGGCGCACACCGGGCAGAGCGTGCTGCCCGGCTGGTCGGCGGACAGCTCGGTCGGCTCGCCGCACAGCACGCAGTCGGCGCGGGGCCCGGACGCCGCCGGGTCGTGCCGCAGCGCCGCCTCGGCGCCGCCGTCGGGGGCGAGTTCGCAGACCACCGTGGGCTCGTTCGTCGCGTTGTCGCTCATGCTGCCTTCCTACTCCGACGCTCCGCCCCGCCGCAAGACGGCCCCGGTGGTGGCCCCGTCGGCGGCACCGTTCCTGTTCCCGGCCCCGGCCCCGCTCCCGCTCCCGCTCCCGCTCCCGCTCCCGCTCCCGCTCCCGCTCCCGGCCGACTCGATCATGGTGGCGACCCCGTCCAGCAGCGGCTTCAGCCCGAAGGCGAAGAGCGCGTCCAGGTCCAGGTCGTAGCCGTCACCGAGGCTGCCGGTCGTCCGCGCGAACACGGGGTGGCGCTCGCCGGTGACGATCGCCGTGAGGGCCGGTCCCTGACGGTCCATCCACTGGTCCTCGGTGAGACCGGTGCTCGCCTCGGCCTGCGCCGCCCGCTCCAGGTGGACGGCGATCCCCTGGACGTAGCTGTAGAGCAGGACGTGCAGGTCGAGCATCGTCGCGGCGTCGAGGCCGTGGCCGTCGAGTGCGGAGAGCGCCCACTCGGCGTGGTCCAACAGGGCGGGCAGCATCAGCGGGCGGGTGAGCACGCCGACCTGGGCGAGCCACGGATGGCGCCGGTAGATCCGCCACAGCGTGTGCGCACCGAGTTCCAGCCGCGCCCGCCAGTCCCCCGGCGGCCCGGCCGGGTACGACTCCTCCCCGAACGCGGCATCCGCCATCAGCAGCACCAGGTCGTCCTTGCTCGGGACGTACCGGTAGGGAGACATCGCGGCGACACCGAGCCGGGCCGCGACGCTGCGCATGGAGAGTGCGGCGAGCCCCTCTCGGTCGGCGATCTCCAGGGCGGCCCGGACGATCCGCTCCGCGGTGAGTTCGACGGACGGCCCGGGAGTGGACGGCCCGGGAGTGGACGGTTCAGCGGGCGTCGGAACGCGTGCACCCACCGCGGTGCCGGGCCGCGCAGCGGTGGCGGGAGCAGGGCCAGGTTCAGGGCCAGGGGAAGGGGCGGGGGCGGCTGCCACCACGGTGCCCACCCGGGGCCGGGTCTCGACCAGCCCCTCCAGCCGCAGCGTGGTGAGCACCTTGGTGGCCGTGGCCAACGCGACGTGCCACTCGCGGGCGATCCGCCGGGTCGAGGGCACCCGATCGCCCGGCGCGAGGGTGCCCTCGGCGATCCGCGCGGCGATCTCGTCGGCGATGCGCCGGTACGGCGGGGCGGACCCGGGGGTGGCGGATCCGGGGACGGTGGCAAGCCCGGGAACGGCGGTCCCGGGGGTGGCATGCGTGCGGCTGGCTCCGACTCGCTCGTGTGACACGGATCTCCTTCTGCGACGCCCGGAACTGTACTAGCTCAGACGCTACCAGGAGAGCTTCCCCGAAACCCCTGGCTGCACTAGTTCAGAAGCGGAGAAACCGCACTTGGCGGGCCTGCATGTACGCCGTACATTCAGCGTCGCGTACAACGTACGGACCAGCGCGCGACACCGCGCGCGGACGAACAGCGAGGAGCGACCCATGAAGACCGTACTCATCTCCGGCGGCGGCATCGCCGGCACCGCGCTCGCCGCACTGCTGAGCTGCCGGGGCTTCGCCCCCACGGTGGTCGAGCACGCCCCCGCACTGCGCGGCGGCGGACAGGCCGTCGACATCCGGGGCGCCGCACTGGAAGTGGCCGGGCGGCTGGGCGTGCTGGCACAGGCCCGCGCCCACCGGACCCGGATGCGGGGCATGTCCGTCCTGGACGGCGACGGCCGGGAGGTCCACCGCTCCACCGAGAGCACGTTCAGCAGCGGGCGGCTCGACAGCGACGACATCGAGCTGCTGCGCGACGACCTCGTCCGGATCCTGCACGAACGGGCGATCGCCGAAGGGAACACCCGGTTCCTGTTCGGCGACGGCGTCACGGCACTCGACCAGGACGAGGACGGCGTCCGGGTCCACTTCGAGCACGCCGCACCCCACCGGTACGACCTGGTCGTGGGCGCCGACGGCCTGCACTCCGCCGTGCGCCGGCTGACCTTCGGACCCGAGGAGCACTTCGCCCACCACCTCGGCATGCACCTGGCGATCTTCAGCGCGGACAACTTCCTCGGCCTGGAGGACTGGCAGCTGTGGCTGCGCGACGGCGAGGCCGGCTACGGCGTCTACCCGGTGCGGGACAACACCGAGCTGCGGATCACCTTCGGCTTCGGCGGCGAGCCGCTGCCGCACGGCCGACGCGGTCCGGAATCGCAGAAGGCGGTCGTCGCCGAGCGGATGGCGGCACTGCGCTGGGAAACCCCGAGGCTGCTGAAGGCACTGGCCGAGGCACCCGACTTCTACTGCGACACGATGACCCGGATCCGGATGGACCGCTGGTCGCACGGCCGGGTCGTCCTGCTCGGGGACGCGGGCTACTGCGCCTCCCCGCTGTCGGGCCAGGGCACCAGCCTCGCCCTCGTCGGCGCCCACGTCCTCGCCGACGCCCTCGCCCGCTCCGACGGCGACCACCGGGCCGCCTTCGCCTCGTACGAGGAACGGCTGCGCCCGTTCGTCGAGCTCAACCAGGCCCTGGCGACCGAGAATCCGGGCGGGCCGGCCGCCGAGGAGTCGGTGGAGCGGGCCAAGAGCGCGATCTCGCTCGACGGCTGACCGGCGCGGTCGAACGGTGGGCGACGCGGGCGGCGGGCAAGCGGCCCCGACAACCGGGCACGGGCACGGACCCGACGAACAGATGTCAGAAGACGTTCGCTGAACTCTGTCATCTGAACCCTGTTCGCTGAACGTTGTTCGCCGAGCCCCGCCCGTCGGCCTCCGGCGCCCCGTGGGCCCGCAGCCCCCCGCAACCCCCGGCAGTCCCCCGGCAACCCCGGGCAGCCCGCCGACCGGGCGGTCCCGGGCGGCGGCTACCGTGGCCGGCATGGCCACCGACCTCCACCGCCGCCTGCTTGCCGCCCGCGCCACCGCACCCTCGTACGCCGAGGTGGGGGCGACCAGGGGCGGGCGGCTGCCGGACGGCTACGCGCACCTGCGGCGCCGGATACACCTCGGGCGCGGGCCGGAGGTGCTGCAGCGGGCCGGGCGGTACGTGCGCGACTGGGGAAGCCAGACGGGCACCGGTTTCGCCGTCCACCCCGGCGGCCCGGCCCGGGACGGCGACACGGTGCTGCTGCGGCTGAGCCTGCCGGGCAGCCGGTGGCCACGGCTGGTGATCCCCTGCCGGGTCGTGTGGACGACGGACGAGCCGGACCGGGTCGGGTTCGCCTACGGAACGCTCCCCGGCCACCCGGAGTGCGGCGAGGAGGCGTTCCTGGTGTCGATGGACGCCGACGGCGAGGTGTGGTTCGAAGTCACCGCGTTCTCCCGGCTGTCCGCCTGGTACGCACGCCTGGGCCGCCCGGTCGCGCTGCTCTGCCAGCACCTGGCGATCGAGCGCTACCTGGCGGCGGTGGCCGCCCACGTCGGCCGGTAGCCGGTATCCGGTATCCGCGTCCGGCAGCCTGCACCCTGCAGCCGCCGGGACCGACCCGACGCCGACCCAGCCCGACGCCGACCCGAATCAGCCCCAGCCCGACGCCGACCCGAATCAGCCCCAGCCCGACGCCGACCCAGCCCGACGCCGACCCGAATCAGCCCAGGAAGGACAGCCGGACGGTACGGCGCGGATTGTCCCCGTTGGTGTCGACGAGCACCACGGACTGCCAGACGCCGAGCGCGAGTTGGCCGCCGAGCACCGGCAGCGTCGCGTGCGGGGCGACGAGGCCGGGCACCACGTGGTCCCGGCCGTGCCCGGGGCTGCCGTGCCGGTGGCGCCAGCGGTCGTCGGCCGGGAGCAGGTCCCGCAGGGTGGCGAGGAAGTCGTCGTCGCTGCCGGAGCCGGTCTCCAGGACGGCGATCCCGGCGGTCGCGTGCGGCACGAAGACGTTGAGCAGGCCGTCGCGCCCGGTGGCCCGCTCGTCCAGGAACGCCGCGCAGCGGTCGGTGATGTCGACCGCGACTTCGCGGCTGCCCGTGGTGATCTCGAAGGTGGTGGTCTGGAACCGGCCGGTCGGGGTGGAGTGGTTGTTGTCCGCCATGGCGCCATCCTGGCCCAGGTCAGGGGGTCGGGCCTACTGCCTCGCCGACTCGCCTTGCCAGGGAGGCAAACTCGCATAAGGTGAAAGGTTCAGACCACAGCGCGGGCTTCGGGCCGCCCCGGAGCGACGGGGCGTCCGGACACGCCAATGACCCGGCGGACCGGACGGTCCACCGGGTCTGTTCCCGACCAGGGCGGGACGACGACCGACGACGGCTGGGGACGAACCCCTAGCCGCGCCCGCCGAAGAGGCTCCGACGCAGCCGACGCAGCGGCGTCAGCAGCGAGATCCTGGTGTGGCGACGACGGGTCGTCGGGGCCCCGGCGCCGCGAGGCGTCAGCTCCCTTATCAGCCCGAGCGCCTCGGCGGTGTCCACCGCCGGGAGCGCGGGCGCGCCGAGCACGGCCAGGTGTCGTTCGATCCGGCGGCCGGTCGTGCCGACACCGCACTGGATCGCCGGCACACGGGGCCGAGTCCGCACTTGCATGTGTTCCATCAGTTTTCCCACCCCTACGAGGCGCCAGGGCCGTGAGGCGAAGACTATCCGTGACAGACGGCCTTCGCGCAACCGTCCTTGGTGTTGTGCCACCGTACCGTGCGGCGTCAACTGACGATGCACCAGGGGCCACCCGGCCGATCACGACTAGGCATCAATGATGGTGCACGACCGGCCATCCGTCAGCAGTGCCCGGAAGTGCGGACCGGGTAGCCGTCCGCGCCGTCCGCGCCCGGCGCACGTGGGGCGCTGCGGCGGCACCCGGCACGGCGTCGGCCGGAGCGCCCGCGCACACCCCCGGGACCTCCGCAGACGGACTCCCCATATAGGGGACAGCCGCCAGATCGACAAAGTGATGTTCGGGGCGCCTCCGACCCCACGTCGACGCCGGTTCCCGAGCCGACGCCGAGCCGGTCCCGAAGCGGCACCGTCGCCGGTTCCCGAGCCGACGCCGCAACCCGACGCCGCAGGCCGACCGTCGACCTCCACCCGCCCCGACCTGACCCGCGAGCCCCGGATCGCCACCACCCTCGTCACCCATCGCCACCTCCCGTCACCGGACGCCACCGACCCCCGTCGATTCGACCCCCCTCACCCCCTGCGCGCTTGCTTTCATGAAGTGAACACATTCGAGGGATTGACTCCCGCCTCACCTCCAAGCAATATCTGATTGCACGCGCTGTGCCCGCACCGCACCCAGGCGCGTGTTCGATTGATGAAGAACTCCGGCTCCCGCGAGCCACTGCCCGGCCGCCTCGACGCTGCGGTGGCCAGGCTCGCGCGGTGCCCGGACCGGCGGTCGGCCGTCGAGGGTCGGCCGGACCGCCACCTGACTGCCGGTGCCGCCCCGCAAGGGGCCCGGCACCGGCGGTTCCGGGTCAGTCCGCCGCGGATCCCGTCGGCGAAATCCCGCCCGTCCCCGGCGAGACCGCTCGCACCGGACGTCCGCGCTGGTCGCGCCCGGTGGATCGGTAGACTCGGCCAGCGTGTCCCTCCTCCTCAGCATCGTGCTCCCGGTCCACGGCGTGGAGCGGTACCTGCCGCGCTGCCTCGACTCGATCCTCGGCGACACCCCCGCCCTGGAGTCCCGCTTCGAGGTCATCGCGGTCGACGACCTCTCCCCCGACGGCTCCGGCGCGATCCTGGACGCCTACGCGGTCCGCGACCCCCGGCTGCGAGTGATGCACCTCACCGAGAACCAGGGCCTCGGCGGCGCCCGCACCGCCGCCCTGCCGCAGGCCCGTGGCGAGTACGTCTGGTTCCTGGACAGCGACGACTGGCTGCCCGAGCGGACCGTCAGCGTGGTCCTCGACGAGCTGGCGCAGGAGCGCCGCCGCGAGACCCCCGCCGACGTGCTGATCACCGACTTCACCCACGTCTACCCGGACGGCGGGACGGAGTCCAACCCTTGGCGCCACGTGCTGACGGGCTCCCCGCTGGTCGAGGGCAGCACGCTGGCCGAGCACCCGGCACTGTTCCAGACCGTGATGTCGGTGTGGAACAAGGTGTTCCGGCGCGAGTTCCTGGACGGCCTCGGCGTCTCCTTCGGCCGCGGCTACTACGAGGACATCTCGGTCACCTACCCGGCGCTGCTGGCCGCCGAGCGGCTGCGCTACGTCGACCGGGCCTGCTACAACTACCGGCGCGGACGGGACGGTGCGATCACCGCCACCGCCTCCCCCAAGCACGCCGACGTCTTCGCGCAGTACGACGCGATCTTCGCCTTCCTGGACCGCCCGGACCGCCCCGGCAGACCCGTCCCGGAGTCGCTGCGCACGCTGGTCTTCGACCGGACCGTCCGCCAGGCGCTCAACGTCTACGACTCCCCCGGGCTGGTCCCCGCCGACCTGCGCCGGGACTTCTTCCAGCGGATCGCCCGGCACTTCGACCGGCACCGCCCGGCCGGCTACCGCTACCCCGGCGGGGTGCGCGGCGTGCAGTACCGGCTGGCCGCCCGCGGCGCCCGGATCGCGTACGCCGAGCTGCGCCGCACCGGCCGGCTTCCGCGCGAACTCAAGCGCGGGGCACGGGCGGTGGCGCCCGCGGTGAAGAAGGGGGTGCGCAGCGGCGCCCGGTTCACCGCGTACAACGCCTTCCGCCGGCTGCCGCTCGACGAGAACCTGGCGGTCTACGCCGCGTACTGGCACCGGGGCTACGCCTGCAGTCCGGCGGCGATCTACGAGAAGGCGAAGGAACTCACGCCGCGGATCCGGGGCGTGTGGGTGGTGGAGAACCGCCGGCAGGCCGGCACGCTGCCGCCCGGGGTGCCGTACGTGATCGTCAACACCCCCGCCTACCTGAAGGTGATGGCGACCGCCAAGTACTTCGTCAACAACGTCAACTTCCCGCGCACGATGGTCAAGCGGCCCGGCTCGGTGCACGTCCAGACCCAGCACGGCACCCCGCTCAAGACCATGGGCATGGACCTGCGCGACCGCCCCGAGGCGGCGGAGGGGATGGACTTCGACCTGCTCCAAGAGGCCGTCGACCGCTGGGACTTCCTGGTCTCTCCGAACCCGCACACCAGCGAGCACTTCGCCCGCGCCTTCCCCGGCCGGTACGAGATGCTCGACACCGGCTACCCGCGCAACGACCGGCTGGCCGACGCGTCCCCGGACGAGGTGCGCGCGGTGCGCGAGCGACTGGGGCTGCGGCCGGGCACCAGGGCCGTGCTGTACGCGCCGACCCACCGCGGCGGCAAGGGCGGCTACGTGCCCCTGCTGGACGTGGCCGAGCTGGCCGGGCGGCTGGGCCCGGACTTCACGCTGCTGGTGCGCACGCACTACTTCCACACCGGCGGACCGGGCGATCTGGCGGCCGACGGGGACGCGGCACGGATCGTGGACGTCTCGGCGCACCCGACCGTCGAGGACCTCTACCTCGCAGCGGACGTGCTGGTGACGGACTACTCGTCGATGATGTTCGACTACGCGGTGCTGGACCGGCCGGTGGTGGTCTTCGCCCCGGACTGGGAGGAGTACCAGCGGGAGCGCGGCGTCTACTTCGACCTGTTCGCGGAGCCGCCGGGAGCGGTCACGGAGACCGCGGGGGAACTGGTGCGGGCACTGCTGGCGGGCGATCCGGCACCGGGGGCGCGGGCGCGGTTCCGGGCGAAGTTCTGCGTCTGGGACGACGGCGGCGCGGCGGACCGGGTGGTGCGCCGGGTGTTCCCGGTGACCGACGGGCGGTAGGGCCCCGCGGGACGCCACCGGGCGGGCCCGGGGCACGGGGGACGCGACGGGCGCACGGGGGACGGCGGAGCGGCACGGGGGACGGCGGAGCGGCCCTGGCGCGGAGAAGCGACGGGGCGGCCCGGGGCACGGGGGACGGCGGGACCGCCGGGCGGGGCCGGTGCCGCCGGTACGGCGACCGGCCCCGTCGGCACGCGGGCTCAGCGCCGGCGCGCGGCCAGGAACTCGTCGAAGGTCAGGACGCCGTCGTGGTTGGTGTCCATGCTGTGGATCAGGGCCTCGGCCATCGAGAGGGTGACGTCGTGGTCGCCCATCTCGTTCGCGGCGAGCGCGTACTCGGCCGGGGTGATCTTGCCGTCGCCGTCCTTGTCGAAGCGGTCGAAAAAGGCCTTGATCGCCTCGGTGGTCTCCATCGTGCCCTCCTGGGTACTGCGGGGTGTTGCTCGGTTCGGACGGCCGTACCCTACCTGTCCGTGGTGTGCACCACGGTCGGCGGGAGTGGACGGGCGCGGGGGTGGGTGTCGTAGTCTGCGGATCTGATTGCGGGCCCGGGCACCTCCCGGGCGGTCGTTCGTCCAGGGAGGGAATCGTGCTCGACCTCGTCACCAAGCTGGTGCTGAAACCGGTTTCGCGGGGAATCTGGCGCCCGGTCATCGAGGGGGTCGAGAACGTACCGCGCAAGGGCGGGGTCATCCTGGCCAGCAACCACCTGTCCTTCATCGACAGCGTGGTGATCCCGCTGACCTCGCCGCGCCGGGTCCACTTCCTCGCCAAGGCCGAGTACTTCACCGGCGCCGGGCTCAAGGGCAAGCTCTCCAAGGGCTTCTTCGAGGCGATCGGCGCGGTGCCGGTCGAGCGCGGCACCTACCGTTCCGCTCAGGCCTCGCTGGAGTCGGCGCTGGAGATCCTGGAGGACGGCAAGGCCTTCGGCATCTACCCCGAGGGCACGCGCTCGCTGGACGGCCGCCTCTACCGGGGCAAGACGGGCGTCGCCTGGCTCGCGCTGACCGCCGGCGTGCCGGTGGTCCCGGTGGCGCTGGAGGGGCCGGAGCAGATCCTGCCGGTGGGCAAGCGGGTGCCGCGACTGGAGAAGGTGACGGTCCGCTTCGGCGAGCCGCTGCACTTCGACGAGCTGCACGGGCAGGCCCGCTCGCTGAAGGCCCGTCGGCAGGTGACCGACGAGGTGATGGCGGCGATCCAGCGGCTCTCCGGCCAGGAGGTCGCGGAGACCTACAACGAGGTGCCGAAGGCGGCCTGACCGCCGGGGGTCACCCCTGTCCGAGGGGTCCACGCCCGGGCACGGGTTCACGGCCGTGCACGGGCCCACATCCGCTCGAAGGCTTCACACCGAGGTGGGGTTCGCACCCGGGCTGGCTTCACACCGGGGCGGGGTTCACACCCGGGCCGGGCTTCACACCCGGTCGAGGGCGACCTCCGGCAGGACGGCCTCCGGCAGCGCGGCCGCTTCCGGTGCTTCCCGGCGCAGCAGGGCCGCGTATCGGCCGTCCAGCGCCACCAGCTCGTCGTGGGTGCCCAGTTCGACCACCTCGCCGTGGTCCAGGACGGCGATCTGGTCGGCGGCGCGGACGGTGGAGAGCCGGTGCGCGATGGTGATGGTGGTGCGGCCGGCGGACAGGGCGTCCACGGCCTGCTGGACGGCGCGCTCGGTGCGGTTGTCGAGCGCGCTGGTGGCCTCGTCGAGGATGAGCACCGGCGGGTTGCGCAGGATCGTCCGGGCGAGCGCGAGGCGCTGCTTCTCGCCGCCGGAGAAGCGGTAGCCGCGTTCGCCGACCATGGTGTCGTAGCCGTCCGGCAGGGCGGCGATGGTGTCGTGGACCTGTGCGGCCCGGGCGGCCTCGACCAGTTCGGCGTCGGTGGCGCCCGGCTTGGCGAAGCGCAGGTTCTCGGCGACCGAGGCGTGGAAGAGGTAGGTCTCCTGGGAGACCACGCCGACCGAGCGGGCCAGGGTGTCGAAGGAGAGCTCGCGGACGTCGACGCCGTCCAGGGTGACCCGGCCGCCGGTGACGTCGTACAGCCGCGGGACGAGGTAGCTGAGGGTGGTCTTGCCCGAGCCGGTCTCGCCGACCACGGCCAGTGAGCTCCCGGCCGGGACCGTGAGGTCGAGGCCGGAGAGGGTCGGACGCTCCTGGGCCGGGTCGTAGCGGAAGTCGACGCGCTCGAAGCGGACCTCGCCGCGCGGCTCGGCCAGGGTGACCGGCGCGGCCGGCTCGGCGATCTCCACCGGGAGGTCGAGGTACTCGAAGATGCGCTGGAAGAGCGCGAGCGAGGTCTGCACGTCGACGCCCGTGGACAGCAGGCTCACGGTGGGGCGGAAGAGGCCCTGCTGGAGGGTGACGAAGGCGACCAGGGTGCCGACCGACACGATCGGGGCGCCGGCGGCGGAGGTCAGGCCGGCCGCCCAGTAGATCAGCGCGGGCATCGCGGCCATCACGATCTGGATGGTGTTCATCCGCCAGCGCCCGGCCATGCCGGCCCGGACCTCCAGGTCGGCGAGCCGGTCGGACTGCTCGGTGAAGTCGCGGGCCAGTGAGTCGGAGCGGCCCATCGTGCGTCCGAGCAGGATGCCGCTGACCGACAGCGACTCCTGGACCGCCGAGCTCATCGCGGCCAGCTGCTTCTGCCGCTCGGTGGTGATCTTCTTGCGTTCCCTGCCGACCCTGCGGCTGATCCAGACGAACAGCGGGAGCAGGAGCAGGGAGACGACGGTGAGCCGCCAGTCCAGGGCGAGCATGGCGACGACGGAGGCGACCACCGCGGTGAGGTTGGACACCAGGCTGGTCGCGGTGGAGGTCACCGTGGACTGCATGCCCCCGATGTCGTTGGCGATCCGGGACTGCACCTCGCCGGTGCGGGTGCGGGTGAAGAACGCCAGCGACTGCCGCTGCAGGTGCCCGTAGACGGCGGTGCGCAGGTCGTGCATCACGCGCTGGCCGACGGTGGTGGAGATCAGCGTCTGCAGGACGTTGAAGACGCTGTTCACCACGGCGGTGAGGATCATCCCGAGCGCGAGCAGGCTGAGCAGCCCGGTGCGGCCCTGCGGGATGGCGGTGTCCAGGACGGCCTTCAGCAGGAACGGCGAGACCACCGAGACCACGGCGGAGGCGGCGACCAGCAGCCCGACGGTGGTCAGGCGGCCCCGGTACGGGCGGAAGAGCGCGAGGATGCGCCGCCACTGTGCGGGCGGGCGGGGCTCGCCCTCGGCGCGGGCAGGCGGGGTCCAGTTGACGGCGGGCCTCAAAGGCGGGCCTCCAGGGTCGGGACGCGCGCCGGGGGCGCGACGACGGGTGGCACGGCGGTCGGATGAACGCCAGCATAGCGAGCGTAGCTCATAGTTAGGCAAGCTAATAGTGAGGGTTGCCCTATTCCCCGCTGCCCAGCGACCCCGCAGCCCCGCAGCCCCAGCCGCCGTACGCCGCCGCCCGCCGCCCGCCGCCCGCCGCCCGCCGCCCGCCGCCGCGAGCCTCAGTTCGTCCGGTAGGTGCGCGCCGCCTTCGAGGAGTGCCCGCCCAGCCCGCCCGGCGGCAGCAGCCGGGCGATCGCGACCGCGACCTTGTACCGCTTGCTCGGCACGGACACCGACCGGCCGCGGGCCAGGTCGCGCATCGCCTCGTCCACGACCCGGTCGACGGAGAGCCAGGACCAGGCCGGGATGTTGCCCGTGCCCATGCCCGCCCGCTCGTGGAACTCGGTCCGGGTGAAACCCGGGCACAGCGCCATCATCCGCACGCCCGTGCCGCCCAGGTCGCGCAGCACGCCCTGGGTGAAGCTGACCACCCAGGCCTTGCTCGCCCCGTACGTCCCGCGCGGCAGGAAGGCCGCCACCGAGGCGACGTTGACGATCGCTCCCCGGCGGCGCTCGCGCATGCCGGGCAGTGCGGCCGTCGTCAGCCGCAGGATCGCCTCGACGTGCACCTTCAGCATGTCCAGCTCGTCCTGCAGCGGGACGGTTCCGAACGCGCCCTTGTTGCCGAACCCGGCGTTGTTGATCAGGAGGTCCACCGGACGGGCCGGGTCGGCCAGCCGGGCCTCGACGGCCCCGATGCCGTCGTCGGTCGCGAGGTCCGCGGTCAGCACCTCCGCCTCGACGCCGTACGTGCCGTGCAGGTCGGCGGCGGCGCGTTCCAGGCGCTCGGTGTCCCGCGCCACCAGGACGAGCTGGTAGCCGCTGCGGGCGAGCCGGCGGGCGAACGCGGCTCCGATGCCGGCGGTCGCGCCGGTGATCAAGGCTGTGGTCATGCCCCCGACCGTACCCACTCGCCGCTGTCGAGCCCACACCGAGTGCAACGCCCCAGTTCAGGACGCTGCGGATGCAGGTACTCGATCGTGCTCGTAGTGTCGGACAGGGGCACCGCCGGACCTGGCGGTGAAATCCAGACGAGGAGGCACATCTGATGCTTACTCAGTTCCGGACCGAATCGGTTTCGACGTCACGCAGCGCGACGTCGGCCGAAGCCGAAACCCTAGCGAGCCTGATGGTGGAGGACGAGGCCGTCGTGTCCGACGCGCCCACGTACCTGCCCGAGGCCGCCGGTGGCCTGCTGCTGCTCGGACTCCTGCTGCTGTCCCCGAAGGGACCCAAGGAGAAGCCGACCCGGTAGCCACGCTCCGTCCGCAGGGCCCCGCACCCGCGGGGCCCCGCGCCCGCGCCCTACCTCCTGAAGGAGGACCTCACCACCATGCCATTCGCCGAGACCCCTCTCCGTGACGAGTACGCCGCGGCGGTCGAGCGGGTGGCGGGCCGGACCCTCGACGCCCTCCGGGGCGGCGGGGGTGCGGCCGCGCTCGCGACCCCGGACACCGCCGTGCCCCGCCCGCTGCTGGCCGCGGTCCGCGTGCTCGGCGCCGACCTCTTCGCCCCGCAGCTGCTCACCGGAGCCGAGCCCGACGGCCCCACCGCCGCGCTGCTCGCCGAGGCCCGACGGACCTTCCCCTCCCCGGCACCGGCCTCCCCCGACGCCGCGCAGGCCATCGCCTGGCAGGACTGGGCGGCCGAGCAGGTGCTCGCCCGCACCCCGTACGCGGACACCGCTCCGGACCCCGCGCCCGCCCCGCCGCCCGGGCCGGCCGAACTCGGCTGGCAGACCTGGTCGGTCCGGATGGCACAGCTGTCCGTGCTCGCGCTGCCCGGACTGGACGGCCCGGTCCACGACGCCGCCCGCACGAACCTCCTGGACCTCTCCCGCGGCACCGCCCGCGCCATGCTCCGACGCGACTTCACCACCGCCGTCCGGCTCGCCCGCTGGCTCGCGTGGGCCGACGCCGCGGACCGGCCGCCGCACCTGGAGGTCGAGCCGATCCTGGACCGGATCCGTCTGGTCGGCATCGGCGCCGTCCGCACCCGGCTCGAACTCGCCGTCGCCGAAGCCCTGTCGGAGGGTGGACCGCGATGACCGACACCCAGGTGCTCGCCACCGCCCAACAACTCGGCACCCGCGCGCTGTCCTGGCTGCACACCTGCTACCAGGACGGCTGGGGCCGGCTCTCCGACAACACCATCATCGACCTCGCCGAACCGAACGACGTCTACAAGCCGCTCTGCGAAGCCGCGATGGCCTCCTCCCTGGTCCTGCGCGACGGCGTTGCCGGACCGCAGGACGCCCGCGCCGCGCGCGACATGCTCGACGGCGCCTGGGAACAACTGCGCGAGGGCGACATGCTGTACGAGCGCCAGCTGCGGCACGTCACGGTCACCGACCCGCTGGAGACCTACGCCCACTTCGCCCGGGTCGGCTACCGGCACGCCGCCCTGGAGGAGTTGCTCGAATCGATCAGCCGGCTGCGCGCCGTCCACGCCGTCGAGATCCAGGGCAGCCGCCAGCTGGCGGTGGCGAACGCACGACGGGTCATCGGGCTCAGCCACCGGCCCGACTGGGCCGAACTCGCTGCTCGCACCTGGCTCGGCGCGCTCCCCGAACCCTGGACCATCGCCTGGTCGATCGCCTACCAGGTCACCCACACCGTCTTCCACCTCACCGACTGGGGCGCCCGCCCGGCGGACCTGCCCGGACCGATGCGCGACTACCTGCGCGCCTGGCTGCCGGTCTGGCTCGACATCTGGACCGAGATCGGCCAGTGGGACCTCGTCGGCGAACTGCTGATCGTCGACGCGTGCATCGGCGAACCCGCTCTCGGCAGCTCCGGCTGGGAGGCGCTGGCGGCGGTGCAACGCGCGGACGGCCTGGTCCCCCGGGATGCCGAACCCATCGAGGACGACCCCGAGTCGGCGATCCGGGCCCACGAACACACCGCCGTGGTGGCGGTGGTGGCCGCGACGGTCACACTCTCCCGCGCGCTCGGCGGCACCGACGCCGCGGCCGGGTGAACGAGCTCGACGCGGCCGTCCGGGCGGCAGTCCGGGCGGCCGCGCCGTACGCCACCGCCGTCACGGTGGCCGTCGTGCACGGCGACCGTGAGGAGGTCCGGTGCCACGGCCGACTCGCCCGCACCGCGGACGCGCCCACGTGCACCCCGGACACCGTCTTCGAACTCGGTTCGGTCAGCAAGACGTTCACCGCCCTGCTGCTCGCGGAGATGACCGCGACCGGTGAACTCGCCCCGGCCGACCCGGTGGAGGACCGCCTCCCGCCCGACTGGCTTCCGGTGACGGTGCGTTCGACCGATCCGATCCGGCTGCTGCACCTGGCCACCCACACCTCGGGGCTCCCCCGCCTGCCGCCCGGGCTGCTCGCGGGCGCCGTCCGGAACTGGGCCGGCAACCCGTACACCGCCTTCGGCGACGAACAGTTGCGCGTGGCACTGGCCCGAACCACCGTACGGTGCACGCCCGGTAGCCGGTACCGGTACTCCAACTACGGCGTCGGGCTGCTCGGTCGGGTGCTCGCCGAGACAGGCGGGCTGCCCTACGGCGAACTGCTCACCCGGCGCGTCTGCCGACCGCTCGGCCTCCCCGCCACCACCTGCGCGCCGGACCCGGCGAACCTGGCGACCGGGTACCGGCACGGACGCGCAGTCCCGCCGTGGAGCATCCCCGGGCTGCCGGGAGCGGGCGCCGTCCGGTCGACCGGAGCCGACCTGCTGCGCTACCTCCGGGCACACCTCGACGCGCCTCGGCCCGGCAGCAGCTGCCGGGGCAGTGGTGGAGGCGGGGGCGGCGGCGCGCTGGGAGCGGCCCTGGCCGACGTCCAGCGGGCGCGGTTGCGGCTGCCGCACTCCACCGACGAACTGTGCCTGGTGTGGAACCGTCGCCGCTCGGGCGGGCGCGACCTGTACTTCCACACCGGCGGGACTCGGGGCTTCACGACCTTCGTGGGGTTCTCCCCGGAGACGGCGGCCGCCGTCGCGGTGCTCGCCAACACCGGGCCGATACTGGACGGACGGTTCGTGCAGGCCGGGTACGAGGTGCTGCGGACGGTCGCGCGGACGACCACCACCGGCCGCAGCCACCGCCCGACGCCCGCCGCGACCGTCGCAACCGCAATCGCGGCGACCACCGCGACCACCGCGACCACCGCACGGGGCCGCCCGCCGGAGCGGACCGACCGTCACACGTCGGCTCCGGACGGACGACGGTGCGTCGAGGACGGGCCTTAGCCGACGGCCGCCCTGGCCCTTGGGGAGCGGCCGCTCCGCCCCTCAGGCAGCGACCGCTTTGGCGCGGTCGGCGGCGATGTGCACGGCCAGCCCGGCGAGGACGGTGCCCATCACGTAGCGCTGGACGCGCAGCCAGGCCGGACGACGGTTGAGGAAGGAGGCGATGCCGCCCGCGCTCATCGCGATCAGTCCGTTGACGGTGATCGCGATCACGATCTGGATCAGCCCCAGCAGCAGGCTCTGCAGGGCCACGTGACCGCGCTCCGGCACCACGAACTGGGGCAGCAGCGAGATGTACATGATGGCGATCTTCGGATTGAGCAGGCAGGTCAGGAACCCCATCGCGAACAGGCGGCGCGGAGGGTCCGGCGGCAGCTCCTGCGGGGCGAACACCGCCGTGCCGCCCGGCTTGACCGCCTTCCAGGCCAGCCAGAGCAGGTAGCCGGCGCCGGCCAGCTTGATCGCGGTGTAGAGGGCCGGCACCACCGAGAACACCGCGGCCACCCCCGCCGTCACCGCGACGAGGTAGACCAGGAAACCGGTCGCGACCCCGAGCAGCGAGATCAGCCCGGCACGGCGGCCCTGCGCGATCGAGCGCGACACCAGGTAGATCATGTTCGGCCCCGGCGACAACACCATGCCCAGTGCCACAGCGGCGATCCCGAGCGCGGCGTGGCCGTCCACGGCGGTTGTCAACGTGTCCATGCGAGGAGGCTAGGCCGGGCGATCAGCTCGGCGCAATGACGACTTTGCGCTCGGTGCAATGATGGCGGGGTGCGTCGTGTGTGATGCGGGGCGCCGGACGCGGGATGCCGGGCGCGGGGGCGCCGGACGCGGGGTGCAGGGCGCGGGGGCGCCGGACGCGGGATGCCGGGCGCGGGGCGCGCACGGCATGCCCGGACACGCAGGAGACGGAGGGATCGACGCCGATGGACGACTACCGCCAGATCGCCGACCAGGTCGCCGCCGACATCGCCGCCGGGCGGCTGCGGCCCGGCCGACAACTGCCCACCCAGCGCGCCTTCGCCCGCAGCCGGGGCATCGCCGCCTCGACGGCGGGACGGGTCTACCGGGAACTGGGCCGCCGCGGCCTGACCGTCGGAGAGGTCGGACGCGGGACCTTCGTCCGGGCCGCGCACGACCCGGACGGCGGACAGGTCGCGCTCACCGAACCGGCCGCCACACCGGTGGACCTGGAGCTCAACTACCCCGTCGTCCCCGGGCAGGCCCGGCTGCTGGCGGGCGGGTTGGCTCCGCTGCTGCGCGCGGACGCGCTCGGCGACGCGCTGCGGCCGGTCGGCGCGGCCGGGACGGACGCGGCACGGCACGCCTTCGCGGACCTGCTCCCGACCGGCATCCGGGAGGCCGGCGGCCATGACCTGCTCTTCGCGGGCAACGGGCGGCAGGCCATCGCGGGGGCGCTCGCCGCGCTGGTCCCGCCGGGGCAACGGCTGGGGGTCGAGGAGCTGACCTATCCGGTGGTCAAGGCGACGGCGGAACGGCTGGGCATCAGGCTGGTGCCACTGGCGATGGACGAACGCGGACTGCTGCCGGACGCCGTCGCCGTCGCCCACCGGGCGGCGCCACTGCGCGCCGTGTACGTGCAGCCCCGGCTGCAGAACCCGCTCGGCGTGAGCCTGCCGCACGAACGGGCGGTTGCCCTCGCGGAGGAACTGCGGCGACTCGACCTGCCGGTGGTCGAGGACGCCGTCTGGTCCTTCCTGTGCCCCGGGTCGACCCCGCTGGCCGCGCTCGCACCGGAGCGCACCGTCCTCGTCGACAGTCTCTCCAAGCGGCTCGCACCCGGTCTGACCACCGGGTTCGCGGTCGTGCCGGCCGGGCTGCGCGAACAGGTGGCGGGCGCGTTGCGGTCGGGCGGTTGGACGCCCAACGGGTTCGCGCTGGAGGCGGCGGTGCGCTGGATCGGGGACGGCACGCTGGTCGCCGTCGAGGCGGCGAAGCGGGCCGACGCGGCGGACCGGCAGAGGCTGGCGCGCGAGGTGCTGGCGGGGCAGCGGCTGCGGGCCGACCCGTGTTCGTACTACCTGTGGTGGGAACTGCCGGGCGGCCGGCGGGCCGAGACCTTCGTCGCGGCGGCGGCGCGCGCCGGGATCGCGGTCACGCCCGCGACGGCGTTCGCCGTGGATCCGCGACGCTCGCCGTCCGCCGTCCGAGTCGGGTTGGCCTCGCCGCCGCTGCCGGTACTGGCGCAAGCCCTGGAAACGCTGGCGCGGATCGCGGGCGAGAGCGAGGGCAAGGGAGTGGACGAGGGAGAGGGGGAGGGAGCGGACGACGGCGGGCGGCGAACAGATGACAGCTGACAGATGACAGCTTTCGAAATCTGTCAGCTGTCATCTGTCGCCTGTCACTTGTCGCCTGCCGCCTACCGCCTACCGCCTACCAGTTGTCAGTTGTCAGTTGTCAGTTGTCAGCGGCTGGTTGACCGCAGTCAGCCGACCGCGTCAGCCGTCGCCTCGGCTGTCCGACCCACGTCGGCTCCCCCGGGCCTCGGTGTCCGCCGCACCCCCGGCGCCGACGGCGCGCAGGCGGTCGGCGGCGGTGGCGGCGAGCTGCGGGGCGAGCCGGGCCACGTCCCGGGAGCCGACCACCGCGATCAGGCTCGGCAGCAGCCAGCGGACCGGCTGCATGCCCCGAAGCCAGGCCTGGGCGTAGACGTGGGCCGACCGGCGCGCGATGCCCGCCACGATCCGGTCCACCGCGGGCTCCAGCGGGTACGTCTTGTTCGCCGGCCACGGCAGCCGCGACCGCATCTGCTTCAGCACGGCGTCCTCGTCAGCCCCGCGCACCATGTCGGTGTCGGTCCAACTCAGGTATCCGACGCCGACCTTCACACCCCGGTAGGCGACCTCGGCGCGGATCGAGTGGGCGAAGGCCTCCACCCCGGACTTGCTGGCGCAGTACGCGCTCATCAGCGGTGCCGGTGTCAGCGCCGCGAGCGAGGCGATCTGCAGCAGGTACCCACGGCTCTCGGTGAGGGCCGGCAGGAAGGCCCGCGCGGTGGCGACGCTGCCGAGCAGGTTCACCTCGATGACCCGGCTGAACGCCCGGTGGTCGCTGTCCGTCAGCGGTCCGCCGAGCGCGATCCCGGCGTTGGCGACGACGGTGTCGATCCGCCCGTAGTGCTCCTTGACCCGTCGGGCGGTGTCCTCCAGCGCGTCGAGGTCGGTGACGTCCACCTCCCAACTGGTCGCGTCCGGGCCGCACTTGGCGGCGACGGCCTTCAGCTCCTCCGGCTCCAGCCCCAGCAGGGCGACCTTGGCCCCGCGCCGGGCGAGCTTGCGGGCGAGCGACGCGCCGACCCCGCGGGCGGCCCCGGTGACGACGACGACCTGCGCGGACAGCGGCGGGATGGCGGTCATGCGACGGCGGTCCTCTCATCGGCGGGTTCATCGGCGGGTTCATTGGCAGCTTCATCGGCGGACTCGGGGCGATCAGCGGAGCCGGCGCCGCCGACCAGGTGCGTGGCGGCCATCCGGTGGATCTCGGCGGCGACCTCCGCCGGGCGCTCCAGCGGCGACATGTGGCCGACCCCGGGCAGCAGCAACATCCCCTGCGGGTCGGCCAGTTCGGCGACCATCCGGTGCGCGTGCACCGGCGGGGTCAGCCGGTCGGCGGTGCCGACCACGACCGCGGTGGGCGCGGCGAGCCGGGCCAGTCCGGCGCGGACGTCCAGCCGGTCGAGCACCGCGGCCCAGTTGGCGCGTACGGCGGTCGGGCAGGCGTGCACGATCCGGGCCGTGGCCTCCACCTGCCCGGCGGGCGAACCCGGCCCCATGGTGGCGTACTTGAGCGCGACCCGGCTGACCGGCGAGACCGGTCCGAGCGGCAGCCGGGAGCGGAGCAGCTGCCGGTGCAGGAAGCGGCGCAGACCCGGGGAGCGGACGCCCGGGGGCAGCACGGTGAGTTCGGCCACCAGGTCGGCCGGACCGGTGGAGATCAGGATCGCGGCTGCGGTGCGGTCGGCGACCTCGGGGCGGCCGCCGGCGGCCATGATGGTCATCCCGCCCATGCTGTGTCCGGCCAGCACGGCCCGCTCCCCCGCCGGAACGGTCCGGGCGAGTACCGCGGACAAGTCCTCGGCGAGCGCCCTGGTCGAGTAGCGGGCCCGGCTCGGCGGGATCTCGCTGTGACCGTGGCCGCGCTGGTCGTAGGCCACCACCCGGTAGCGGTCGGAGAGTTCGCGGATCACCGGGGCCCAGAACGTGGTGGAACAGGTCCAGCCGTGCGCCAGCACCACGGTGGGTGCGCCGGGTTGGCCGTGCACCTCGACGTGCAGCCGGATGCCGTCCGCCGACCGTACGCTCAACTCATCGACAGGTACTGGGGGTTCGTACTCGGCGGGCAGATGGACGGCGCTCACGCGGAGACCTCCTGGACGGTACGGGTGGCGGCCGGTGCGGCGCGCATGATCAGCTCGTACTCACCGAGGTCCACCTTGCGGGTGGCGCGGCGGAACGAGCTGGTGGAGCCGGGCCAGAGCACGGTGTTCCTGCCACTCGGGTCGAGGTACCAGCTGCGGCAGCCACCGGTGGTCCAGACGGTACGGTCCATCCGGTGCTGCAGTTCGAGGTTCCACTGCCGTTGGGCGCGCGCGGTCGGCTGCATCGCGGCGGCACCGATCGAGCGGAGCATGGTCAACGCGTCGATCATGTAGTTCAGTTGGGACTCGATCATGAGGATCATCGAGCTGTTGCCGAGGCCGGTGTTGGGCCCGATGACGAAGAAGAGGTTCGGGAAGCCGCGCACGGTCGAACCGCGCAGCGCCTCCATGCCGCCCTTCCACTCCTCGGCCAGACTGGTGCCGTTGACGCCGAACACCCGGTCACCGATGGGCATGTCGGTGACGTGGAAACCGGTGCCGAAGACGATGGCGTCCACCTCGTGCTCGCTGCCGTCGGCCGCGACCAGGGTGGAGCCGCGCAGTTCGCGCAGGCCGGAGGCGACGACCTCGGTGTTGGCAGCGGAGAGCGCCGGGTAGTAGGTGTTGCTGAGCAGGATGCGCTTGCAGCCGATCCGGTAGTCCGGGGTCAGCCTGGCGCGCAGCGCCGGGTCGGCGACGCCCTGCGCGAGGTGGCGTTCGGCGAGCTGCTGGACCAGGCGCAGCATCCCGGGGCGGCGGACGAAGGCGTCGACCTGGAGCTCGCGGAGGGCGAACAGGGTGCCGCGACGGACCTTCGCCGTGACCGGCAGGCGGCCGTGCAGCCACTTCTCCAGCTGGGTGATCTCGCGGTCGCGGCGCGGCAGGACCCACGCCGGGGTGCGCTGGAAGACGGTCAGCTTGCCGACCTCGGGCTGGATCGACGGGATGATCTGGGCGGCGGAGGCGCCGGTGCCCACCATGGCGACGCGCTTGCCGGTCAGGTCGAAGTCGTGGTCCCAGCGGGAGGAGTGGAAGACCTTGCCGGGGAAGCCGCTCAGCCCGGGCAGGTCGGGGACCTGCGGGTCGGCGAGCGGCCCGGCGGCGGAGACGACGGCGTCGGCGGTCCACTGACCGGCCGAGGTGGTGATCCGCCAGCGGGTCGCCTCGCTCTCCCACCGCGCCTCCAGCACCTCCGCGTTGAAGCGCAGGTGGGGGCGGAGGCCGAAGACCGTCGCGACCTTCTCCAGGTAGGCGCGGATGTCCGGCTGGCCCGAGAAGCTGCGCGGCCAGTCGGGGTTGGGGGCGAAGGAGAAGGAGTAGAGGTGGGAGGGTACGTCGCAGGCGCAGCCGGGGTAGCTGTTGTCGCGCCAGGTGCCGCCGACGGAGTCCGCGCGTTCCAGGACCACGAAGTCGGTGATCCCGGCGCGCCGCAGCCGGACCGCCGCACCGAGCCCGCCGAAGCCGGAGCCGATCACCGCCACCCGGACGTGCGGCACGGTCTCCGCCGCCACGCGGGCGCCGGTCGCGGCCGCCGCTTCGGGCGCGCCGTCGGCGTCGGGGGCACCCGCGGCGCCGGAGGTGCCGGAGCCGTCGGCCGCGCCGGGCGTGTCGGGCTCGCCGGACGCGCCGGCCGTGCCGGAGCGGGGGCGCTTGCTGCTGGATGCCATGCGGCCTCCTCCTGAGGGTGGGCGGTGGTCGTCGCGCTCTCCGGGGACCCCGCCCCCGGACCCTGCCAATCGCGCCAGTAATCACTGGCATGATTGGCAGGGTAGCCCTTGCTGACACCGGAGGGAAGAAGCGCGACGGACCCGACCCCGGGAACGTTCCCGCCGACGGACCTATGCTGATCGCCGTGGACAAGGTCAGAGCTGCTGCCAGCGACAGAAAACGTGAGTACCGGGTGGAGGAACTGGCCGAAGCGGCCGGAATCACCACCCGCACCCTGCGTTTCTACCGCGAGCGCAAACTGCTCCAGCCACCCCGCAAGGCGGGCCGGATCGCCTGGTACGGCGAGGAACACCTCTCCCGGCTGCGCATGATCGGCGAGCTGCTGGAACGCGGCCACACCCTGGGCGGCATCGCCGAGCTGATCGGCGCCGGCGAGAGCGGGCGGGACGTCGCCGACCTGATCGGGCTGGAGGCCGCGATCGTCGCCCCCTGGTCGGACGAGACCCCGGTACGCCTGGACTGGGAGGAACTGAAGACCGCGTTCGGGGACCAGCTCACCGAGGAGAACACCGCCGAATCGATCGAACAGGGCTACATCAGCATCGAGGAGGACGGGATCACCCACGTGAGCCGCCGGCTCATGGACGCCACCACGGAACTGGTGGCGGAGGGCGTGCCGCTCTCGGCGGTGCTGGACGCCAGCCGGCGCACCAGGGAACACGTGGACGCCATCGCCGAGATCTTCATCGAGGTGGTCACCGAGCACCTGCTCAGCGCACTGGCCACCGACACCCCGCTGCCGCCCGGCGAAGCGGCCCGGCTCACCGAACGCATCCTGCGGGTACGGCCACTGGCCCGCACCGTCGCCGACGCCCAGTTCACCCTGGCGATGGACCGCCGGGTGCACGCCGAGTACGACGAACTGCTGCGCCAGCGACGGGAGAACGGAACCGAGGCCCAGGACGGGCCCTGACGGGGCCGCGGCGGGATCCGGGCGCTCAGCGGTGATCCTGCGTCTCCGGGGGTGCGACCGACCCCTGTGGCTCCAGGCGTGAACCGGCGGCCGCGCGGGCAGGAATTCCCGCGCCCCGCACGCACGTTGGAGGTGCCCTCGATGTCCAGAACCCTCAGCCGCCGCGCCGCGCTCGGCCTCGCCGCCGGGCTCGCTCCCGGACTGGCGCTCGCCGCCTGCGGGCCCGACTCCCCCGCCCCGAAGGCCGGTTCGTCCGGCAGCGGCAGCACCCGGACGGTCCGGCACGCGCGCGGGGAGAGCACCGTGCCGGCGCGGGCCGAACGGGTCGTGGTGCTGGACACGGACGCGCTGGACTCGGTGCTCACCCTCGGGCTCGCCCCGGTCGGCGCCACCACCGTCAGCGCGGGCGCGCCCTTCCCCGCCTACCTCCCCGCCGATCGGCTCGCCGGGACGAAGACCGTCGGCACGATCGGCCAGCCCAGCCTGGAGTCGATCGCGGCACTGCGTCCGGACCTCATCCTCAGCAACCAGGTCCGCGACGACAAGCGGTACGACGAGCTGTCCAGGATCGCGCCGACCGTGCTCTCCAAGACCACCGGGCCGACCTGGAAGGAGAACGTCCGGCTGCACGCCGAGGCCCTGGGCCGTCAGACCGAGGCCGCGGCGGCGGACGCGGCGTACCGGACGAAGCTGCGCGACCTGGTCACCGCACTCGGCGGGCCGGCCAGGGCCGCGGCCACCCGGGTCGCGATGGCCCGCTTCCTGGCGGGCGCGCCGACCAGGCTGTACCTCGACGACACCTTCGTCGGCTCGGTCTTCAAGGACCTCGGACTCGGCCGTCCCGCCAACCAGGACAAGCCCGGCTTCTCGATGGAGATCAGCCCGGAGCAGGTCGACCAGGCGGCGGCCGACGTCATCTTCTACTCGGTGTACGGGGACGCGGCCAAGTCCGACCAGGGCAAGGTCACCGAGGGCGCGCTGTGGAAGAACCTGGACGCCGTCCGCCACGGGCGGGTCTTCCGGGTGGACGACAACCTGTGGATGCTCGGCATCGGGTACACCGGGGCCGGCCTGATGCTGGACGAGGTCCGCAAGGACCTGGCGCCGACGGGCGGGTGACCGCCGGCCGCGATCCGCCAACCGCCCGGCCGCCCACCGCTCACCGCTCACCGCTCACCGCCCGGCGGGCTACCCCCGGCCGTACCGGGACGGGCGCAGCCGGCCGGTGCACGCGAGGAAGGCCACGAACGCGCCGAGGACGATCCAACCGGGCCAGCCGCCGAGCCCCATGGTGAGCGGGTCCAGCTCGGCGGTCGGGTCGGCGAACTCCTTGACCATCGACACGCTCATGCTGCTCGCGAAGGTGTGCGCCAGCACGGCCGGGACCACCGACCCCGAACGCAGCCGCAGCCAGGTGAAGACCGGCAGGACGAGCACGCAGCTCACCACGAAGGCGGGCACCGCCACGTACCAGGGGCGCCCCGGGTACTGGCCGCCCATCAGCAACGGCGGCAGGTGCCAGAGCGCGAAGGCCGTACCGGTGAGCAGGTACGCCCGGACCAGGGCGCCCGTGCCGCCCTCGCCCCCGCCCTCGGTACCGGCCGCGGCCCCGCCCTGGGTAGCGGCGCCCAGTCGGACCAGTCGGGGGAAGAGGAAACCCTGCCAGCCGAGTTCCTCGCCGAAGAAGAGCGGCAGCGAGACCGCCATCCCGATCACGCCCTGGACCGCCCAGGAACCGACCGCCCCCGCGTGCAACGCGCCGAACCCGGCGAACGGGTAGCTGCCCGCCAGCGTGCCGAGTACCAGCACCGCCGCCGTCAGCCCGCCGAGCACCGCGACCGGCAGCAGGCAGGCCCGGACCGCGCGGGCCCGGGGGCGGGGCCAGTGCAACGCGAGGGCGTCCCGCACCCCACCGCGCCCACCCGCGCGACCGCGCTCGACGAAGCGGACCGCGAAGAGCGCGGCCAGCGCGGGCGCGAACATCGCTGCGCCGATGCACAGTTGCTCCAGCCCGCCGACCTCCTCCCGGGCGTCGGCCCGCCGGTAGCCGTCGGCCAGCAGCGGCGCCATGGCCGCCCACATCCCGGCGTACGCGAGGACCAGGTAGACCACCAGGCCGCGACGGCGAACGGTGCCCGACGGAGATTGCGTCAGTAACGTCATGCCGAGGACGCTACGGACCCGAAGCACACCGGTGGAACCAAGTACGCTGCCGGTCAAGGGGGTTGTCGACTGCCGGCGGATGGTCGAGTTTTCTGGGTGTCCGGCGACCGGTCCGGCGTGCTAGGTCCTGTCCGGGGCCGGACCGAACCGGGCCCAGTCGCGGCCTAGTCGTCCACCGCTCCCGGCGCGAGGGCCGGCGACGGGAAGACGTGCCGCGCCTCGCCGCCGGACCACCAGACGCCGATCGCGAACACGGCCGTCGCCTCCAGCAGCCCGGCCCGGTCGAGGCCGCCGCAGTGCACCGGGACGCAGGCCATGGAAGCCACCAGGTCGGCGACGAGCGTGCCGGCCGCCGGGTCGTCCACGCAGTAGGGGACGCCGAGCGGGGCGCCGCCTTCGAAGGCTGGCCGCGGCAGGGTCCAGATGCTCTCGTGGCAGATCCCGAACACCTTGGCCACCCGGGCCGTCGGCGCCGCCACGGCGAGCCGGGCGGCGACGGAGTCGGCCGTGCCCTCCGTGGTCAGCACGGGCCCGGCCGCGCCCGGGGCCATCGGTACGGTGCAGTCGAGGAGGGTCCGCCCGGCCAGGTCGCCCGCCAGCGGCGCGACCACCGGCACCGCCGCTCCGGCCGGCACCGCGACCAGCACGGCCTCCCCGAAACTCGCCGCACCGCTCAGCCCATCGCCTCCCGACGCGCCGATCGCGACGGCGAGCCGCTTCGCCGCCTCCGGGTCGCGCCCGCCCACCAGGACCTCGTGCCCGGACCGTACCCAGGCCCCGCCGAGGGCCGCCGCCATGGCGCCGGTCCCGAGAATGCCGATCCGCATGTCCACTCCTCGCCGTCGATGCCCGACCTCAGTCGGTGCGAACTTCCGTACCCGGCACGCTAGGCGGGCCGATGCACACCATCCGGTACGCATCGGATCGGGCAGGATGGACGCATGGACACCATGAACCGGAAGAGCGGGAGTGGAGCGGATTCCGGCCCGGCGGCCGACGGTGCCGGCGCAACCGTGGGGCCGGGCCCGGACGGCGATCCGGACGGCACCGTCTTCGCCGCCGACTGCCGTGCCCGGCTGGCCTTCGAGGTGATCGCGAACCGTTGGGACAGCGTGGTCGTCCACGTCCTCGGCGAGCGGGGCCCGATGCGGCCGCGCGACCTGCTCGACCGGATCGGCGGGATCAGCCCGAAGGTGCTCAACGAGGCCTTGCGGCGGCTGGAGTACAACGGCCTGGTGGAGCACCGCCGGTACGCCGAGGCACCGCCCCGGGTCGACTACGCCCTCACCGGCGCGGGCGCGGCTCTGCTCGGGCCGATCCGCGCGCTCGGCGCCTGGGCCGCCGCTCACGGTGATGCGGTCCTCGACGCCCAGGAGCGGTACGGAACACGAGGGGCCTGAGGCACACCGCGCCACAGCGGGGGGTTCCGCAGGTCCCGGGATGCTCCGCACGTCCCCGGATACTCCGCACGTCGCGCGGGGTGCGCCGCACATGGAGGAGCGGCGGGAACGACGGTGGTCCGCGCACCGTCGCTCCCGCCGCTCACGGCCCTTCCGGCCGGCACCCACGGTCCGGCAGGGCCCCCGGCTCAGTTGACGTTGACCGCCGTCCAGGTGGCGGCGACCGCGTTGTACTCCGTGCCGCCCGACCCGTACAGGTCCGCCGCCGCGCTGAGGGTGGCCGCACGGGCGCCCGCGTAGTCGGTGGTGGAGGTGAAGTACGTGGTCAGCGCCTTGTACCAGATCTGCGCGGCCTTGTCCCGGCCGATGCCGGCGAGCGTCGAGTTGTCGTACGTCGGGCTGTTGTAGTCGAACCCGTTGATGCTCTTCGCGCCGCTGCCCTCGGACAGCAGGTAGAAGAAGTGGTTCGCCACGCCGGAGGAGAAGTGGACGTCCGAGTTGCCGACGTTGGCGTCCCAGTAGTCGGCGGACTGGCCGTCCTTGCTCGGCTGGTCCATGTAACGCAGCGGCTTGCCGTCGCCGTTGAGGTTGATCAGCTCGCCGATCCAGTAGTTCGGCGGGTTGGAGGGCAGCTTGGCGTACCACTCGACCATCGTGCCCATGATGTCCGAGGTGGCCTCGTTGAGGCCGCCGGACTCGCCCGCGTAGTTGAGGTTGGCGGTCGCGGCGGTCACGCCGTGGGTCATCTCGTGACCGGCCACGTCGATCTCGGTGAGCGGGGCCGCGTCGCCGCTGCCGTCGCCGTACGACATGCAGAAGCAGTCGTCGCTCCAGAACGCGTTGACGTAGTTGGAGCCGTAGTGCACCCGGCTGAGGGCACCGACGCCGTCGTTGCGGATGCCGTTGCGGCCGAAGGTGTTCTTGTAGAAGTCCCAGGTGGTGGAGGCGCCGAACTGGGCGTCCACGGCGGCGGATTCGCGGTTGGCGGCGGTGCCGTCACCGAAGGTGTTGGTGGTGTTGGCGAACAGCGAGCCGCTGCCCGAGGTGCCGTTGCTCATGTCGGTGGTGGACTGGCCGCCGCGGGTGTCGTCCTTGAGCGAGTACTGCCCACCGCTCTGCGCGGTGGTCAGCGGTACCTGGCCGACGAAGACGCCGTTGCCGGTGCCGGCGGCGGTCTGCACCTTCTCGTGGGTGGAGAGCACCTGGCCGCTCGCCGCGTCGGTCACCAGGACCTGGCTGCTCGGGGTGCCGTCGGCGCGCACGCCCTCGACGGTGGTGCGGTAGGCGAGTCGGGGCTCGCCGTCGGTGGCCCAGACCACCAGCTGGGCCTTGCCGGTCTGGTGGACGTCGGACAGCGGCGACTGGTCGGCGTCGAGGGTCACCCCGACGGTGGCCTTGACCGCGCCGGTGGCCTGCGCGGCGGCCTGGTCGGCCGGGAGCTTCGGGGTCACGCTCGGCAGGTCGATCCGTGCGGCGACCGCCTTGGAGACCGACTTCACGGCGCCGTCGGCCTTCTGGTGGACGACCAGGTCGCCGCCGATCACGGGCAGGCCGGCGTAGGTGCGCTCGAAGCGCAGGTGGCGGGTGCCGTCCTTGTCCACGACGGCGTCCTTGGCGACCAGTTGCTCCTTGTCGCCGAGGCCGAGCGCCTTGGCGAGCGGACCGGCCTGGCCGCTCGCCACGGCGAGCGCGGTCGCGTGCTGCTGGGCGGCCTGGGCCTGCAGCGAGGGGGTGGGGGCGGCCTGGGCGGCGGTGCTCACCTGGATCACACCGGTCAGCAGGGCGGTGGCCGAGAGTACGGCGACGGCCGCGAGCTTTCGCTTCACGTACGAGTCCTTCCGGGAAACCGCGCAGGGGCGCGGTCGCACCTCGTCCCGGGGGCCGGGTCGGCACCTGTGGGGCGGGACGGGCGCTGACGTGCTGGAATCCCGTGCAGTCATGCGGCTCGCCACCGAGGGGTGGGGGTGGGGGCTGCCGCTGGGGATGAACAGAAGCATGACAATCCAACAGATGAAATGACAGGTCTACTTCAGGAGTTGGCCAGGTCCCGCCACCGGGTAAAGAGTCGTCAAGCGACCTGAGAACCGGGGCAATTCACCGCATTCCGCGAACGGTTCTGCTACGAACCACATCCGGCCGCCTGCGCCGACGGCCGCCCGCGCGCCGAACGGGGGTTCGGCGGGCGGCGTCGACCGGTCGGCGCTCGACTTTTACATCTGTGTAGAAGTTTCCACACAGTCCCTTGACGCCGGGGTGGCGGGGTTCCGCCACCCCGGGGCCTTGCTCCGCCCACCGGGCCCGTGCTACCTGCCTCCCGCGGACCGCCGCGGCCGTCGCTTCAGGGACCGTCGCGGCATTGCTTCAGGGAGCGGAGCGACTGCCGCGCCCGCCGTCACTGGAAGCGCCACTCCTGGGCCGTGTTGCCGGGGGTGCAGGCGACCATGGTGACCGCGTTGCCCGGGCCGTTGGAGGTCATGCAGACCGAGTTCATGTAGTCGGCCAGCGTGTACGAGCCCGCGGTGGAGCCGCTGCGGACGGTCCAGTTCGTCAGATAGCTGAACCCGCTGCTCAACTCGACTTTCCCGTCCGGGGTTTGGACCAGCTGCGGGCCGCCGTTGTTGCACGCGTTGAAGAGGATCCACGCACCGGGGTTGGTCGCGCGGACCCAGCCGTACTGCGTGGCGCCGCCGAGCACGATCGGGTTGCCGCCGGTCAGGCTGTCGTTGCGCATCCCGATCGGGCGGTCCTCCTTCACGCTGACGACGGTGCTCCAGCTGGTGCCGCCGCAGGACGACGGACGGCTCGGGCCCTGCGGGGCCGCGGTGGTGGCGCCGCCCGAGGTCTGGGCGGGCGGCTGCGGGTTCTGGTTGACGGGCGGTGCGGGCGGATTGCCGCCGGCACCGCCTGCGGACTGGTTCGCCTGGCCGCCCACGGCGCTTCCGCCGGACGCACCACCGCCGGAGGTCGCACCCGTGCCACCGGCCCTGGCGCCGCCCGAGGTGCCACCGGCACCACCCTGGGCCGGGACCGCGACGGGCGGCGGCTGCTGGTTCTGGGCGCCGGGGGCCGACTGGTCGGGGCTCGGGGTGGCCGCCGGGGTGTCGGACGGCGGCGGGGTGACGGGCGCGGTGGTGGCAGCGGCCGCCGGGGAACCACTGGCGGGGTTCGCGGGGACGGTCACCACGACGGTCGGCTGGGCGGCCGGTGGCGCTGCCGCGTCCGAGCCACCGGGGCTGCGGTCGATCAGCAGGGCGGTGGCGGTACCCGCCGAGATGATCACGGGGATGATCACCGGCACCAGCAGGGTGCGCCGGGGCCGGCGCCGACCGGCCTCGGTCGGCGCCTGCGGCAGCAGCTTCGCGACCTCGTCCCGCGCGGCGGCGCCCTTCGGCGGATCCTCGTCGCCGGAGCCTGCGCCTGCGCCAGGAACGGCCCCGGCCTGTCCGCCCTCGGCGCCGGCCCCCTCGGCAGTGACCCCCTTGACGGCGGGCCCCTTGACGGCCGGTCCCTTGGCCGGCGTTCCCCCGGCTGCCGTTCCCGCGGCCGCGTCCGGCGTGGCCGCACCCGCCCCGGCTTCCGCCGCGGGCGCTCCCCCGGCCTTCCCTCCGGTCACGGGCACCGCGCCGGGCCGGAGGGCGATCGTCCCGCTGCCTGCGGGTCCGGACGTGCCCCCGCCCGGGCCGCCCGCCACGCCACCCGCGCGCCCGACGCCCCCCGCGTGCCTGATCGCCGCCCGGGCCGCCGCCGCCATCGCGGCGGCGTCCGCGAACCGCTCCTCGGGCTTCTTCGCCAGGGCCCGGGCGACCAGGGCCCGGACGGCCACCGGGAAGGTCTCCGGCAGCTCCGGCACCGGCTGGTTGACGTGCTTGAGCGCGATCTGCAGCGGACCGTCACCGGTGAACGGCGGCTCGCCGACCAGTAGTTCGTAGCAGACCACGCCGATCGAGTAGAGGTCGGTGGCCGGCCCGAGGGCGGCTCCCTCGGCCTGCTCCGGCGACATGTAGAGCGCGGTGCCGATGATCGCGAACGGGGCGGTGAGCTTGGTGCTGGCGAGAGCCCGGGCGATGCCGAAGTCGGTGACGGTCACCCGGCCGTCGGTGCGCACCATCAGGTTGGACGGCTTGACGTCCCGGTGCACGATGTCCCGCCGGTGCGCGGCGTGCAGCGCGTCCAGGGCGCCGGCCACCAGGTCGAGGGTGCGCTCGACGCCCATCGGGCCGGTGTCGGCCAGCACCCGGTCCAGCGGACGGCCGTCGATCAGCTCCATCACGATGTAGGCGCAGCGCTCGTCGCCGTCCGCGCCGCCCTCGCCGTAGTCGTGGACGTGCACGACGCCGGGGTGGTCGATCGCGGCGACCAGTTGGGCCTCCCGGCGGAAGCGCTGGGCGGCGGTGCCGTCCTCGAACAGTTCCGAGCGCAGGATCTTGACCGCCACCTGTCGCGCCAGCACCGTGTCCTCGGCCCGCCAGACCGAGCCCATCGCGCCGCCGCCGATCTTCTCGATCAGCCTGTACCGTCCGCCGAGCACGGTGCCCGCCCCGCCCATACCCCTGACCCCCGTGTGTCGCGACCCTCCCCGACAGGTCGACGGCACACAGTGTGCCAGAGCGTGTCGTGTCCTCAGCAGCCCGTATCCGGGCACCAATTGACCACGGCTGTCGGATTCCCGTCAGGCCTTCCCGGCGTACCGGGCGTGATCGGACACCTCCAGGACGGCCGCGATGACGGCCCTGGGCCGGTCCGCGTGGACGGCGTGGCCGGCGCCGCGCACCAGGATGTGCGTCCCCCGGGTGGCTCCGGAGGCGATCCGCGACTGCAGGGCGGTCCAGCGGGACCGCATCACCCCGGGCAGCCCCGCGGTGGCGCTCAGGACCGCCACCGGCACCTCGGGCAGCCGGGAGTCCGAGCGGCGCCGCCTGAGCTCGGGGGTGGCGACGGTCGTCAGCCGGCTCTCGGCGAGGAGGGTCCACCGCTGGTGGTGGTGCGCGACCACGGCCGCCTCGGCCCGGGCGAGCGGATCCGCCGGCCCTGCCGTCGGCCTGGTCAGCGCCTCGCGGAGCAGCCACAGCCGGTTCAACGCGCCTTCGGCGACGCGGATGGCCGACGGCTGGAACTCCTCGTGCGCAGGGTCCACCAGGACCAGGCCGGCCACCAGCTCCGGTGCCTGCCAGGCGAGGAGCTGGGCCAGCTGGCCGCCCCAGCTGTGGCCGACCAGGACGGCCGGGCCGCCGCCCAGGTGCCGCACCAGGGCGGCGAGGTCGTCGAGTTGGCCGTCCAGTGTCGGGGTCACGACCCGGCCCGCACCACGGTTGGGCTCACTGGCGCCGGTCCCGGCCCGGTCGTAGGCCACCACCCTGCCGTGCCGGGCGAGTTCGGGCAGTACGGGCGCCCAGGTCAGCGACGACGTGCCGCAACCCGCGATCAGGACCACCGGCGCTCCGCCGCCCCGCCCGGCCTCCACCCAGCGCAACGCCCGCCCGTCGCGGTCGAGTTCGCCCGTCCGTACTCCGCCGGGCGTCGATTCGGCGATGGCCTGCGCGATGGCGTCCTGGACGCCGCGCAGGTCCGGCCCGGTCCGCGTCCCCCGCCTGTCCTGCATGGTGTGCACGTACGGCCCCCCTGGATCCGTCGCTCCGCTTCGTTCCCCGATGCCGGTGTCCGGCCCTCTCGTCCCCCGTGCCCCGTGTCACGCGGCCGGACTCGGCGTCAGGCATCCGACGTTGTCGGCCGGTTCGCTCCGGTGCCCGAATTCCGCCCGTCCCGCACATGAACGGGAAGCCAACAGATCGGGCGCGGACCGTGCCGCCGGAACGGACACCACCGGACGCGCCGGAGCGCGCGGCCGAACCGCACCCGGCCCCGCTCAGGCCGGCAGGACGCGCTTCAGCAGGCCGAGCAGGGCCTCCCAGTGCCGCTCGTCAGCGGCCGCGTCGTAGCGGGCGGTGTCGGCCTGGGTGTAGCCGTGCAGGGCACCGGTGTAGACCTCGGCCCGGTGGCGGACGCCGGCGGCGGTGAGGGCCGCCGCGAGCCGCTCGATCTGCTCCGGCGGCATCGACTCGTCCCCGTCGGCGTGGCCGAAGTACAGCTCCGCGGTGATCCGGCCGGCCCCGAGGTGCGGGCTGTCCGGGCGTTCGGTGGCGAGGTTTCCGCCGTGGAAGCCGGCCGCCAGCGCGATCCGGTCCGGATGACTGGCGGCGGTGCGCAGGGCGAGGAGGGCGCCGCGGCAGTAGCCGGTGAGGCCGACCGGGCCGTCCTGGACCAGCGGGGACCCGGCGAGCCAGCGCAGGTAGGCGTCGGCGTCGCGTTCGGTCGTCTCGGGGGTGAGGGTGGCGAGCAGCGGGACGAGCCGGTCGAAGATCGTGTCGTCCTTCTCCGGGTCGATGAACTCCGGCAGTTCGACGACCGGCGCACGGCCGTTCCGGTAGTAGGCGTTGGGCACGAGCACCGTGTACCCGGCCGTGGCGAGGCGGTCGGCCATGCGCTTGAGGTGCGGCCGGAGCCCGAAGGCGTCCATGTAGAGGATGACGCCGGGGTGGGCCCGGCCGTCGTCGGGGTGGGCGAGGTAGGCGTCGGCGGTTCCGTCCGCCGTCCGGATGGCCACGAGGCTTCCGCGTACGGTCATGATGAGGGTGCTCCTTCCGTTCGGGTGGCAGCGTATCCGGCGGACTCACCGCCCGGTCCGTCCCCTCCGCACGGGAACACCCGCGCTCCCGTGCCGCGTTGAGCGGGCATGGGGCTGATCATGGGTGCGGTGGCAGCGGTGGCGGCGATCCTGGGGCTGGCCGTGCTGGCGGCGTGGCAGATCCGGGACGAGGCGTCACCGCGTCCACGGCAGCGCGGGCCCGGGGTGGGGATGGGCGCCGGCGGGCTGGACGAGTTGCACGCACTGTTCAGCCCGGGCAAGCGGATCCAGGTGGAGCAGAAGAAGGAGCAGCTGGCGCTGCGGGACGACGCGCACGCGGGATCGCCGCCGCACGTCGGCGTGGACCTGGACCGGGGCGTGGCGGTGCTGCCCCGCTCCGGGGACCGCACACCCGGCCCCGCGCCGTCCGACGGGAGCGCAAGCGGCCCTGCCCTGGGCGGCGGGAGCGGGAGCAGCCCGGCGCCGGGTGGCAGGAGCGGGAGCGGTAGCGGCCCGGCGTCGGGTGGCAAGAGCTGAAGCGGGAGCAGCCCGGCCGGTCACTCCCCCCAACTGCGGGCGCAGAGCACCAGCCGGTAACCGTCCGGGTCGGCGATCGTCACGCCGAACTCGTCCCAGTACGGGTTGTGGGCCTTGACCCGGGTGCCACCGGCCGCCTCCAGCCGGGCGACCAGGGCCTCGTCGACCGGCGCGCCGAGGTAGACGACGAACAGGTCGTCGACCGTCGGGGTCGGCTCCAGCGGCCGCTCCGGGTCGTGGGTGAGCTCGAAGTGCCAGGCGCCGCCGGGCGGGCCGACCATCAGCAGGTCGTGCTCGCCGGAGACCCGCTCGGTGGTGCGCCACAGCACGTCGAGGCCGAGACCGCCGACGTAGAAGCGCTCGGCCGCCGCGAGGTCGCGCGAGGGACGGGCGATCCGGACCCGCATGGTGGAATCGATCATGCCGGTGACCATAGCCGACGCCACTGACAACGAACCGGGCCACACCGGGCGGCGGTGGACGACCCGTCAGGAGTCCGCCGACTCCGTCACGGTGGCCGGCACCGACGTCCACGACCGGGCGGTCAGAGCCGCCGCAGCCGCTCCTCGTCGGAGGTCCGCGGACAGGTCAGGCAGGCGACGGCCGCGGGCTCGACCGCGTAGTACATGCAGCAGCCGAGCCGGGTGCGGGTGTGGTGGGCGCGCCCGTCGGGGGTGCGCAGGCGGCGGAAGTCGGCGGCGCCCGGGAGCGGTCGGGTGCCGCCGGGCAGGACGGCGTCGGCGGCTGCGACGGCGGCGTCCTCCTCTCCGAGCATCCGGCCGAGGTACCAGACGGCGGAGGCGAGGTCGTCCGTCACCATGCCCCAGAGCGCCCGGTCGTGGCGTCGGGTGGGTCCGGCGAACGCGGCGAGCACCGGTCCGACGTGCGCGACCACGGCGGCCCGCAGTTCGGCGCGGAGTTCGTCGTCGCCGGGGAGGCTGACGTGGCCGCGCGGGCGCAGCGCGAGGGCGCCGGTGGGGGCGTGCAGCCAGAGGTCCGCGGGGGCGACGACGGGGACCCGCCGGGCGAGGTGCCAGGGGCCGGCGACGATCAGGCAGGCCGACCAGACGTAGTGGTGCAGCAGCCGGGAGGCGGTGACGTGCGGACGTGGGGCGCGGCCGTGCTCGGCGGCGATGCGGGCCTCCTCGCCGGCCAGGACGGCGGCCAGCGCCGCTTCGTCGGTGGCGAGTCGGGCGCCGGAGTACCAGCCGTCGGCGGCTCGGGGGTCGGGCTCGGTGGCGCCGAGTACACGCAGTTCCAGCACCGGGCACAGTTCGAGCAGCCGCCGGTAGTCGCCGACGAGCCCGGAGGACGCCGTCAGCGGCAGGGCGCCGCGGGGCGCGACGGGCAGGGGTGTTCCGGGAACCATCGACACTCCCGAGATCGATTCCGTATGATCGATTAAGGTGAGGCTCACCTTACAATGCCTCAAGTCACCCGGCGACCACGCGCGACCCGGCACGACGCACGGCGACACATGACCACGCACGACCCGGCTCGACCCGGCTCGACCCGGCACGACACGGCGCAGCACGGCACAGCACGACCCGACGCGACGCGACGCCACCGGTCGACGCGGCGATCGACACATCGGACCAACCGGGGGTCAACCGGCCGAATCGCCCAACCTTGACGAACTTAGGCAAACCTAACCTAAGATGTTGCCTCGTGTTGAGAACCGACCCGCCGGCCCCCACGGCCCCCGCGCCCCGCGCCTCGGCGGTCCGGCAGCCCCTGTTGCTGGCCGCCGGCCTGTGCGCGCTCGTGCTGTGCGCGGCCCTGAGCCTCGCGCTGGGCTCCCGATCCATCCCGCTCGCCACCGTCGTCGACGCCCTCACCGGCGCCGCCCACGGCGGTGACGCCGACGTGGTGACGGGCCTTCGGGTACCGCGCACGCTCATCGGACTGGCCGTCGGGGCCGCGCTCGGCGTCGCCGGGGCGGTCGCCCAGGGGGTCACCCGCAACCCGCTGGCCTCCCCGGTCACCCTCGGCATCAACGCGGGCGCGAGCCTCGCCGTGGTCGCCGCGATCTACACGCTGGGCCTCGCCCGCCCGGTCCAGTACGTCTGGTTCGCCTTCGCCGGAGCGGCCGTCGCCGCCGTCGCCGCGTACGCGATGTCCCGCCGCGGCGGGGACCTGGACCCGGTCCGGCTCGCGCTCGGGGGCACCGTGCTCACCGTGGTGCTCACCTCCTGGACGTCGGCGCTGATGCTGGCCAGTCACCGCACGCTGGACGAGGCCCGGTTCTGGCTGGCCGGCTCGATCGCCGGGCGCCACCTGGACACCCTCACCCCCGTCCTGCCCTTCCTCGCGATCGGCCTGGTCGGAGCCCTCGCCATCTCGCCCGCGCTCAACGCACTGGCCCTCGGCGACGAGACCGCGCAGTCGCTGGGCGTACCGGTGGCCCGGATCCGGGCGGCCGGCGGGCTCGCCGTGGTACTGCTCGCGGGCAGTGCGGTGGCCGTCGCCGGACCGGTGGCGTTCATCGGACTGGCCGCCCCGCACCTGGTCCGCCCGCTGCTCGGCAACGACCACCGCCGGCTGCTGCCCGGCTGCCTGATCGCCGGTCCGGTACTGCTGCTCACCGCCGACGTGCTCGGCCGGCTGGTGGTCCGCCCCTCCGAGATCGAGGTCGGCATCGTGACCGCCTTCCTCGGCGCGCCGCTGCTCGCGGTGCTGGCCCGGAAGGTGGCCCGGTGACCACGCTCGTCCTCCCCGCCCGGGCCGTCGCCCGCCGTCGCGCCCGTACCGCCCTCTGGTCGCTGGTCGCCGCCGCGCTGCTGGTGCTGCTCACCGGGATCGCGCTCGGCACCGGACAGGTCGGCATCCCCGTCTGGGACGCGCTGCGTGCGCTCTTCGGACAGGGCGAGCCCGGCAACGTCCTGGTGGTGCAGCAGTTCCGCGCGCCCCGCGTCGTCTCCGCGCTCATCGCGGGCGCCGGACTGGCGATGTCCGGCTCGATGCTGCAGCGGCTGTTCCGCAACCCGCTGGCCGCCCCCGACACCATCGGCATCACCGGCGGCGCCTCCTTCGGCGCGGTGCTGATGCTCGCCACCGGCGCCTCCCAGCAGCTGATCCCGCTGGCCGCGGTCGGCGGCGGGCTGCTCGCGGCGCTGCTGCTCGGCGGCTTCGCCTGGCGCTCCAGGATGGCCGTCACCCGGCTGGTGCTGGTCGGCCTGGCGGTGCAGCAGGGCCTGGCCGCCGCCGTGAACCTGATGATCGTACGGTTCCCGGCCGAGCTGGCCTCCTCCGCGCTGCAGTGGACCACCGGCTCGCTCTACGGCCGCACCTGGACCGAGGTGTGGATCGGCGGCACCGCCATCGCGGTCACCGCCCTCGGAGTCCTGCTCTGCCAGCGCCGGGTCGCCGTGCTCGACCTCGGCGACGACTCGGCCGGCGGCCTCGGTCTCGACCCGGCCCGCGACCGGCTCTGGCTGCTGCTGCTCACCATCACCCTCGCCTCGCTGGCCGCCGCCCTCACCGGGCCGGTCGCCTTCGTCGCACTCGCCGTCCCGCACCTGGTCCGGCTGCTCGCCGGGCCGCCCACCCTCGGCACCCTCGGTCTCACCGCGCTCACCGGCGCCGTGCTGCTGCTCTCCGCCGACCTCCTGGTGCTCCACGTGATCCCCGTCCACGGTCTGCCGGTCGGTGCCGTCACCGCCACCCTCGGCGCGCCCTGGCTCCTGGTGCTGATGATCCGCCAGGGCCGGCTTCCCCAGAGGAGCAGCTGATGACGTCCGCCAAAACCGCCGCCGGGGCCTCCACCGGGGCTCCCACCACGACCCCCTCCGCGGACCCCGCGGAAGGCCCGATCGCGGCGGCCCCGACCACGGCGGCTCCGACCCCGGCGGCCAACCGGCTCGCCACCCGGGGCCTCGGCCTGCGCTACGGCGACCGGACCATCGTCGAGGGACTCGACCTCGAACTGCCCGGCGACGCCGTCACCGCGATCGTCGGACCGAACGCCTGCGGCAAGTCGACGCTGCTGCGCGGTCTCGTCCGGCTGCTCGACCCCGCCGCCGGGACCGTCACCCTGGACGGCGCCGACATCCACCGGATGCCCGCCCGGGCGCTCGCCAAGCGGATGGGCCTGCTGCCGCAGCAACCGGTCACGCCGGAGGCCGTCACCGTCGAGGCGCTGGTACGGCTCGGGCGGTACCCGCACCAGCGGATGCTCAGCCCGTGGTCCACGGCCGACCAGGCCGCGGTCGAGGAGGCACTGGAGCGCACCGGCACCGCCGAACTGCGGGACCGGCAGGTCGACCGGCTCTCCGGCGGGCAGCGCCAGCGGGTCTGGATCGCGCTCGCGCTCGCCCAGGAGACCGACCTGCTGCTGCTCGACGAGCCGACCACCTTCCTGGACCTGCGCCACCAGCTCGACGTGCTCGACCTGGTCGCCGACCTGCACGCCGAGGCCGGGCGCACCGTCGTCATGGTGCTGCACGACCTCGGGCAGGCCGCCCGGTACGCCGACCACCTGGTGGTGCTCAAGGACGGCCGACTCGCGGCCGCCGGTCCGCCCGCCCAGGTGCTGACGGCCGAGCTGGTCGAGGCCGTCTTCCAGGTGCCCTGCCGGGTCGTGCCCGACCCGGAGACCGGCACGCCGCTGGTCGTGCCCCGGGCGCGGGAGCGGGTGTGGGGCTCCGGGCCCGCCTCCGCCACCTCCACGACGTCCACTGCTTCCGCCACGTCCCCGGCGGCCACCGTCGGCTGACCCCCCTCCCCCGTCCCCCCGTTCGACCCGATCCAAGGAACCCCGATGAACCGCCGACTCCCCGTCGCCGTCCTCGCCGTCGCCCTCTCGACCACCCTGCTCGCCGCCTGCGGCAGCAGCGGGGACGGTGCCACGTCGGGCGGCGACTCCGCGTCCTCGGCCCCGGCCGGCGCCGCCGCCGGATTCCCGCGCAGCGTCAAGCACGCCGCGGGCACGGCCGAACTCAAGAGCCAGCCGAAGCGCGTCGTCGTCCTCGACAGCGGTGAGCTGGACGACGTCACGCTGCTCGGCATCACGCCGGTCGGCGCGGTGTCCCCGCACATGAAGACCGAGGGCGGGTTCCCGAACTACCTCAAGGACAAGATCAAGGACACCAAGGACGTCGGCCCGATGAACGAGCCGAACCTGGAGCTGATCGCCTCCCTCAAGCCCGACCTGATCCTCTCCTCCAAGGTCCGGCACGCCAAGGTGTACTCCCAGCTGAACGCGATCGCGCCGACCGTCCTGGCCGAGACCACCGGCTTCCCGTGGAAGGACAACCTGGCGCTCTACGCCCAGGCCCTCGGCAAGGAGGACGAGGCGAAGAAGGCGCTCGCCGACTACGAGGCGCGGGCGAAGAAGCTCGGCGAGGAGATCAAGACCAAGTTCAACGGCACCATGCCGACCGCGTCGGTGGTCCGCTTCGTGGCCGGCCCGACCCGTCTGTACGCCAAGTCCTCCTACAGCGGCGTCGTACTCAAGGACGTCGGCCTGACCCGCCCGGCCCCGCAGGACGTGGACCAGAACATCCTGGAGGTCAGCGCCGAGCAGATCAACCAGGCCGACGCCGACCTGGTGTTCGTCACCACGGCCGACGACCCGACAAAGACCAAGGAGAGCGAGGTCCAGCAGACCCCGGTCTGGCAGGGCCTGAACGCCGTGAAGAACAACAAGGTGTTCAACGTCCCGGACGAGACCTGGATGTCCGGCATCGGCGTCCAGGCCGCCGACGCGATGCTCGTCGACATCGCCAAGGCCGCAGGCGTGGACGCGCCCAAGTAGTCGCCCCGCAAAACCGGTCACCGGACGACAGCGGCAGCCGGCGGCCGACAACCGACCGCTGACAGATGACAGATGACAGATGACAGATTTCAACCCCTGTCATCTGTCATCCGCTACCCCGCCCTCCTCCGCCATCTCCCCGAGGACTCCCTCCATGCGGCTCTACCTGCTCGCCCTGAACCCCACCGACTCGGTGACCGACGGATTCCTGCCCGCCGCCTCGCGGCTCGGGATCGACGTCACCGTCCTCACCGACTGTGCCGAACCCCACCGGCAGGCCTACGCCGAACTCCCCTTCGCCGCACCCGAGGTCCTGGAGTGCGACGTGCGCGACTTCCGCGCCGTCGTCAGCCTGGTCTCCCGCCGCGCCCTGGCCTCCCCGGAGCACGCGCCGGACGCGGTGTTCAGCAACAGCGACCACCTGCAGATCCAGACCGCCCTGGCCGCCGAGTACTTCGGCCTCCCCGCCAAGGACTGGAAGGCCGCGCTGCGCGCCAAGGACAAGGGCGAGCTGCGCCGCCACCTCGAACTGGCCGGCCAGGACACCGTCTGGTCCGCCGAACTCGCCCCCGGGCAGGACCCGGCCGAGCTGGACCCGCCGTTCCCCTGCGTGGTCAAGCCGCGCGAGGGGGTGGCCAGCGAGGACGTCACCCTGGTCTCCGACGCCGCCGAACTCGCCCAGCGCTGCAAGGAGATCCAGCACCGCAGGGCCGGCGCCACCCTGGTGGTCGAGGAGTTCCTGGACGGGCAGCTGTACACGCTGGAGACCCTCGGCGACGGCCACCGTCGGCACGTCCTCGGCGGCTTCCGTACCCGGCTCTCCCCGCCGCCGGACTTCATCGAGGAACTGCTCACCTTCGTCCCGGCGCACCCGCAACCGGTGGTCGACCAGGTACTCGCCCAACTCGACGCGCTCGGCGTCGGTTTCGGCGTCTGCCACACGGAGTTCGTGCTCCAGCCGGACGGCCGCGCCCGGATCATCGAGGTCAACTACCGGGCGATCGGCGACCAGTGCGACCTGATGCTCGCCGAGATCCTCGACATTCCCCTGTTCGAGCTCGTCCTCGGGGTCCACCTGGGCCGCGTCCTGCCCGGCGACCTGTCCGACCGGTGCGCCGCCACCCCGCGCCGGGCCCGCAACGAGTTGATCTGCGCCGACCGCGCCGGCGTCCTCACCACCGCCCCGGGCCCGTACGACGAGGAGCGCGACGGCGTCCGGCTCGCCTACCGCCCACTGCGCCCGCTCGGCGAACGCCACGAGCACTACCGCACCAACCGGGACTACCTGGGCGTCATCTGGGCCGTCGGCACCCACCAGGGCGCGGTGGACGCCGCCGTCGCCCGCTTCCTCGCGGCCAACCGCTGGGAGATCACCCCGTGACCACCGGAGACCGTCCCGCAGCCACCCGGGACCACCCCGCCACCGCCACCCCTCCGGCCACTGTCCCTTCGGCCGCCGGTTCCTCGGCCGCCGGCCTGGTGTCTGCCGGCCCCGCGTCCGCAGGCCCCGCGTCCGCCGCCGAACAGCTCACCCTCCGGGTGCTCTCCACCCTGCTGCGCGAGGACGTCCTCGGCCTGCGCACCCGCGGCGCCGTCGAGGACCGCCCGGACGGCCCCTGGCTGACCGTCCCCGAGGCCCGCCTCGCCCTGCCGGTGGCCCCGGAGGGCTTCCAGTGCGAGTACGCCGCCCGGCTGCCGCTCCTGGACCTCGACGGGCGCCGCCTCACCGGCCCGGACACCGTCGTGACGGCCCTCTCCGCACTGGCCGAGGCCGAGGACCGGCCCGGCTGGACCGCCTTCGCCGAGGAGTGCCGGCAGACCCTCGCCACCATGGAACTGCACGAGCGGAACCGCGCCGAGGTGCACGACCGGCTGACCGACCTGTACGGCGCCGACCCGGCCGACTGGACCGGCCCCGCCGCCGCGCTCGGCCACGACACCCTGGCCGCCTACCTCGACCACCCGATCTACCCGACCGCGCGCGGCCGCTCCGGCCTCACCGAGACCGAACTGCGCTCCTACGCACCCGAGTTCCACCCGGCCTTCGAACTGCGCTGGCTGGCCGTGCCGGTCGGCGCGCTGACCGTCCACGGCGAGCGTCCGCTGCCGAGCTGGTGGCCCACCCCGGCCTGGCTCGGCCTCGGCGACCGCTGCCCGGGAGACGGCTGGGCCACCCTGCCGGTCCACCCGCTCACCGTCGGAGCGCCGCTGGACGAGGCGCTGGCCGCCACCGGCCTGACCGGCCGCGCGGTGCTCGCCGACCGGCCGTACCTGACCGTCGTCCCGACCCTGTCCATGCGCACCGTCGCCGTCGCCGACGACCCCACCTGCCACCTCAAGCTCCCTCTCGCCACCGCCACCCTGGGCCGCCTCAACCGCCGCACCATCAAGCCCGGCACGCTGCTCGACGGCGCGGCCGGCCAGCGGCTGATCGAGGCCGTGCTGGAGCGCGAACCGCGGTTCGCCGACCGGATCCTGCACGCCGACGAGCAGACCTGGGCGCACGCCGGACACGAGCTGCTGGCCGTCCTGCTGCGCCGCTACCCGGCCGGGCTGGAGCAGGCGGCGACCGTGCCGCTGGCGGCCCTGCTGGCCCCCGCGCCCGACGGCCGCCTGGTCCTCGACCACCTCGCCGACCGCCACCACGGCGGCGACGTCCTGGCCTGCTACGACGCCCTGCTCGAACTGCTGCTGGACTGGCAGACCACGCTGTTCGGCTACGGCATCGCCCTGGAGTCCCACCAGCAGAACACCTCACTGGTGCTCGACCGGGACGGCCTGCGGCTGCTCTACAAGGACGACGACGGCCCGCGCGTGCACACCGCGCGGATGACCGCCGCCCTCGGTGAACTGGCGCCCGCCGTCGACGACTTCGACGACGCGCGGATCTTCGGCGGGGACGACCGCGCGCTCACCGACCTCTTCGCCACCATCACCGGACACCTGTGCACCGGCTCGCTCGCCTTCGGCCTCGCCGACCACGGCCGGGCCGAACTCATCGACACCCTCACCCTGTTGCGCAAGCGCACGGCGGAGGCCGTGGACCGGCTCGGGCCGGTGGGCGCGCCGCTGCGGGCGGCCCTGCTGGACGCCGAACGCCTGCCGGTCAAGGCCATGGTCACCGCCGGAACGCTGCTCAGCAAGCAGCGCTCGGGCGCCGCCGACATCAACAAGCACTACACCAGCGGCCCCAACTACCTGCGCGACTCCGCGCGCGAGCCCGCACGGGGCTCCGCACGCGAGCCCGCACGGGTCACCGCACGCGAGCCCGCACGGGTCACCGCACGCGAGCCCGCACAGGAGCACGTTCCGGACTCCGCGCGGGAGACCGTGCGCCACGCCACGGGCACCGACAGGGCCATCCGATGACGGTGGAGACACTGCCTCAGCAGTCGTCTCCCTCCGCCGCACACTCCGGCGGGCTCGACCGGCGCCAGGTGCACGCCGTCGCGGCCTGCTACTTCGTCGCCTCCTTCGCCGCGCTCGGCCTGCCGCCGTACCTGACCGCGATCCTGCCCTCGCTCGGCGACCCGCAGGCCAGCTGGGCGGGCGTGCTGTACATCGTGCCGACGGTGTTCAGCGGGCTCGGCGCACCGCTGTGGGGCCGGCTGGCCGACCGCTTCGGCCGCAAGCGGCTGCTGCTGCGCGCCCAACTCGGGCTCACCGTCTCCTTCCTGCTGGCCGGCGCGGCCGACAGCCTGCCCGCGTTCACCCTCGCCCTGGTCCTCCAGGGCTTCCTCGGCGGCACCTTCGCCGCCACCAACGGCTACCTGGCCGCCGCACTCGACGGGTCCCGGCTCTCCCGCGCGCTCACCCTGATGCAGGGCAGCGCGCGGGCGGCCCTGGTGGCCGCGCCGATCCTGGTCGGGGCGCTCTCGCCGTGGATCGACCCGCACCGCCAGTACCTGGTGATGGCCGTACTCCCGCTCACCGCAGCGGTGTTCCTCTCACTGCTGCCCGAACCGGAATGCCCGGAGGCCCCGACGGCCACCGCCGACCGGGCACCCGTGAAGTCCGCCACGGCGCCGCTCCTGACGCTCTACGTCTTCGAGTTCGCCTTCGTCTTCGCGACGGTCATCTCCTTCCCGTACCTCATCGCGCTCGCCGAACAGCGCCTGCCCGGCGTGGACGGCACCACCACCGGCGTGCTCTTCGCCCTGCCCCACCTGTGCTACCTGGTGTTCGCCGCCCGCACCCACCGGGTGTTCGACTTCCGCCCGCACACCGGCATCGCGCTCGGCTTCGGCCTCGTGGCGCTCGGTCTGGCCGGACACGCCGTCGCGTACTCGCTGCCCGTGTTCGTCGCCGTCCGCCTGCTGCTCGGGGCCGGACTCACGCTGGGCCTCGTCTGCCTCGCCGTGCTCGCCGCCGGCGCCGCCAAGGGCCGCCCGCCCGGCCGGATGTTCGGCACCCTCGAACTCGTCTCCAAGGGTGGCGCCGTCGCCGCCGGCGCCGTCGCCGCGCTGGCCAACGGGCGGTTCGGTGCCGCCGCCCCCGTGGTGGCCGGAACCGCCGCCGCCCTGCTGGCCGCCGTCGCCGCCACCGCACTCATCCTCCCGTCCCTCCGCCAGCGCTGGAGTCGCCGATGACCGCCGAACCGATGACCACCGAGCCGATGACCGACCGGCAGATGACCGACCAGCAGACGTCCGACCGGCAGATGTCCACCGAGACGACGGCCGCCCGGCAGATGACCGCTCAGCCGATGACCACCGGGTCGGCGAACCGCGAGCCGGCCGCCCCCGCGCTCCGATCCGGTGAACTCCCCACCGCTGACGAGGCGGTGGTCCACACCCTGCTGAACTGCCTGCTGCGCGAGGTCTCCGCACCCGAGCACCAGACCGCCGCCGACGACGGCCGCCTGCTGCTGCGCCTGCCCCGGCGCGGCGCACTGCTGCGGGTCACCCTGCGCCGCACCTCGCTGCTCGGCGCTCACCGCTTCACCGGGCCGGCCGAGGTCGAACGGGACGGCGAATGGGCTGAGTTGGGCTGGCAGGAGCTGGCCGAGTACGTCCAGGACGAGCTGGAGCTGCGCACCGGCACCGTCAACGAGGAGTTCCTCGACCAGGTGACGTCCAGTCATGACGGCGTCCGACAGGGCCTGGAGCACCGGCCGGCCGCCGGGCCCGACCGCTACCTGGAGTCCGAGCAGGCACTGCTGTTCGGTCACCGCTTCCACCCGGCCCCCAAGTCCCGATCGGCCGTCCGCGGCGACTGGCGCCACTACGCCCCGGAGTCCCGCGCCGACTTCCCGCTGCGCCACCTCGCCGTCCGCGCCGAGCTGCTGGCCGAGGAGTCGCTGGACGCGGGCGTCAGCGCCCTGCTGGACGGGCTCGGCGAGGTGCCGGCCGGCTACCGGCTGCTTCCCGTCCACCCCTGGCAGTACCAACTGATCGGCGAACAGCCGCTGTTGCGCGAGGCCATGGCCCGGGGCGACGTCCTCGACCTCGGCCCGCGCGGCGAACGGTTCACCGCCACCGCCTCGGTGCGCACCCTGCACGGCGCCGGCGCCTTCCTGAAGTTCAGCCTCGACGTCCGCATCACCAACTGCCTGCGGAAGAACGCCGCCTACGAGCTCACCGGCGCCGTCGCGCTCACCCGGCTGCTCGCCCCGGTGTTCGCCGACCTCGCCCGGCGCTTCCCCGACGCGGCGATGCTGCGCGAGCCGGCCTTCCGCACCCTCGCCCTGCCCGGCGCCGACGGCCTCCCCGACCGGGCGCTGTACGAGGGCTTCGGCCTGATCGTCCGCGAGGGCTTCGACGGCGTGCTACGGCCCGGTGTGACCCCGCTGCTCGCGGCCGCCGTCGCCGACGAACACCCGACCAGCTCCGCCCACATCTCCCGGCTGCTGGAGGGCGGTTCGGACCGGGCCCCGGTCGAGGACTCGGACGGCACGGCCGCGCTCGACTGGTGGCGCGCCTACCTGCGGCTGCTCGTCCCGCCGGTCCTGGCCGCCTACTTCGACCACGGCGTGGTGCTGGAGCCGCACCTGCAGAACGTGTTGATCGGTGTGGACGCCGACGGCCGCCCCGTCCAGGTGCTCTTCCGCGACCTGGAGGGCACCAAGCTCGTCCCCGAGCACAACGCCGACGTCCTCGCCGCCCTCCCGCCCGAGGTGGCCGGCCCGATGACGTACGACGCCGAGCGCGGCTGGGACCGGGTGGTCTACTGCCTCCTGGTCAACCACGTCTCCGAACTGCTCGCCGCCCTCGCCGACCGCCACCCCGAGCAGGAGTGCGCGCTCTGGCAGACCGTCCGGGACACCCTGGAGGAGTACGCCGCCGCCCACGGCTGCCCGCCCCGGCTGCGCGCGCTGCTCGCCGGCGTCCCGCTGCCCGCCAAGGCCAACCTGCTGACCCGCTGGGAGCGCAAGGCCGACCGCGAGGCCGGTTACGTCCGGATGCCTTCCCCGCTGGCGGGCTCCGTCCTCGCCGAGGCCGCCCGTATGCCCGCCCACGTGCCCACCGACGTGCCCGCCCACCTGCCCGCCCGCCTGCCCGCCGGGAGCGCCGCCCGATGACCGAGACCGTCCGCAGCCACGTCGCCGCCCTCGCGGCCGACGAACTGCCCGCCTACGTCTACGACCTGACCGCGCTGCGCGCACACGCCGCCGCCGTCCGGGCCGCCCTGCCCGAACGGGTCGAGCTGTACTACGCCGCCAAGGCCAACCCGGAAGCACCGCTGCTCGCCGCGCTGCGCGACGCCGTGGACGGCTACGAGGTCTCCAGCGGCGGCGAGTTGGCACACGTCCGGGCCGTCGTGCCGGACGCGTTGCTGGCCTTCGGCGGACCGGGCAAGACCCCCGCCGAGATCGCCGCCGCGGTGGAGGCGGGGGTGCACCGCTGGCACGTCGAGAGCGAGCAGGAGCTGCACCGGCTCGCCGCCGTGCTCGCGGACCGGCCGGACGCCGTCGTGGACGTGCTGCTGCGGGTCAACCTGGCGGTCACCACGGACGCGCTCGACGCGGTGCCGCTCGCGATGGGCGGACGGCCGACGCCCTTCGGCCTGGACCCGGAACAGGCCGAGGAGTGCGTCCGGCTGCTCACCGGCGACGGCCCGACGGGTCGGCAGCTGCGCCTGCGCGGCGTGCACGCCCACCTGGCGAGCGGACTGGCGGCGGAGGAACAGCTGTCGGTCGCCGCTCAGATCGTCACCTGGTCGGCCGCGCTGGCGGAGCGGCACGGCTTCCCGCTCGCGGAGGTCAACATCGGCGGCGGAATGGCCGTGGACTACGAGGACCCGGTCGCGCGCTTCGACTGGACGGCCTTCGGCGAGGGCCTGGCCGAGCTGCTCGACGCCCGCCCCGGACTCACCCTGCGGATCGAGCCCGGCCGCGCCCTCACCGCCCACTGCGGCTGGTACGCGACCGAGGTGCTGGACGTGAAGCAGAGCCACGGCGAGGACTTCGCGGTGGTCCGCGGTGGCACCCACCACCTGCGCACCCCGGCGACCCGGGGACACTCGCAGCCCTTCGACGTGCTCCCGGTGGACGCCTGGCCGCACCCATGGCCGCGCCCCGCCGTCACCACCGGCCGCGCCACCCTGGCCGGACAGCTCTGCACCCCGAAGGACGTCCTCGCCCGCGCGGCCGAGGGCGCGGCGGGACTGCGGGCGGCGGACCGCGTGCTGTTCGCCATGGCGGGCGCGTACGCGTGGAACATCTCGCACCACGAGTTCCTGATGCACCCTCGCCCCGGGTTCCACTACCTGGGCGGGTGACGGGAGCCGGTACCTCGTGGCTGACGGGGCACCGCACAGCGGCGACGCACGGCGGGCGAGCAACGACGGACGGGTGACAGATGACAGCTGACAACTTTCGAAATCTGTCAGCTGTCATCTGTCAGCCGTCGGCCGTCGACGGCCGTCCGCCACCCGTCAGCTGAGGTTCGCCGGGCTGTCGACTGTCCGCGCCCCCGGCCGCCGCCGCCCCCTTCCCGCACTCGTGGGAGAGTGGTACACAGCGAAGGGAGCGCGAACGTGCTGATGGACAAGGTGGCGGAGATACTCGCCGAGGCGTCGGCCGAGGCGGTGGAGCCGCGCTTCCGGGCGCTGGCCGCCGGCGAGGTGATGGAGAAGGCACCCGGCGAGGTCGTGACCGTCGCCGACCGCGAGGCCGAGGCCATCATCGCCCGCCGCCTGCACGAGCTGCTGCCCGTCCCCGTGGTCGGCGAGGAGGCCGTCGCCGCCGACCCCTCGCTCGCCCGGGCCCTCCACGACGAGCCCGCCGCCTGGCTGGTCGACCCGGTCGACGGCACCGCCAACTTCGTCGCCGGCCGCCCCGAGTACGCGGTGATGTGCTCCCTGGTCCGCAACGGCCGGACCGTCGCCTCCTGGATCTGGCAGCCCGCCACCGCCACGGCGTACCGCGCCGAACTGGGCGCCGGCGCCTGGCGCGACGGCGAGCGCCTCACCCGCCCGCCGGCACCGCGGGACGCCGCCGAGCTGCGCGGCTCGGTGAAGAGCCGTTACCTCGACCCCGACCACCGCCGCCGCCTGCAGGCCAACTGCACCGCCTTCGGCGACGTCTCCCCCGGCCGGCACGCCGCCGGGATCGAGTACCCCGACGTCATCGAGGGCCGCTTCGACTTCCTCCTCTACTGGCGCACCCTCCCCTGGGACCACGCCCCCGGCTCCCTCCTCGTCACCGAGGCCGGCGGCGTCTCCGCCCGCCTGGACGGCAGCCCGTACCGCCCCGAGGCCCCCGGCTGCGAGGACGGCCTCCTGGTCGCCGCCGACCCCCACACCTGGGAACTCACCCGCGGGATCCTCATGGGCGCCTGACCCGCCCCCGGCCCGGGCTGTACGCCCCCTGGCCGTGCACCCCCCGGCCGTGCATCACCCCGGGTCGCACCCCGCCTGGCCCGTCACACCCCGTGGCGGGCTATCCGGCGCGTTCGCCCGCCACCTTGCGGCCCGCACCCACCACCTCCCGCAGCAGGGTCCCGACCTCCCCCACCGTCGTGTGCGGGTTCAGCAGTGTCAGCTTCAGCCGCACCCGCCCCGGCCCCTCCCCCGGCAGCTCCGTGCGCCCGACCACCGCCCGCCCGGTGCGCAGCAGCAACCGCCGCAGGCGGCCGTTCATCTCGTCCAGCGCCTCACCGTCCGTCACACCCGGCGGGCGGTAGCGGAAGAGGAGGACGGTGAGGACGGGGTCGGCGTGGAGTTCGAGGGACGCGTCGGCGCGGACGGCGTCGGCGGCGGCCAGGGCGAGGTCGTGGCAGGTGTCGACGAGGCGTCCCAGGCCGTCGCGCCCGAGGGTGCGCAGCGTGACGGCGAGCTTGAAGGCATCGGCCCGGCGGGTGGTGCGCAGGGAGCGGCCGAGCAGGCTGGGGTAGCCGGCCTGCTCGTCGTCGACCGGGTTGAGGTATTCGGCACGGCGGGCGAGCGAGACGTAGGTCTCGGCGCGGCGGACCAGAAAGACGCCGGCGGCGGCCGGTTGCCAGCCGAGTTTGTGCCAGTCGAGGGAGACCGAGTCGGCGCGGGCGATGCCGTCGAGCAGTGGGGCGAGCCGGTCGGAGAGCAGGGCCCCGCCGCCGTACGCGGCATCGACGTGCAGCCACGCGCCGTAGCGGGCGGCGAGGTCGGCGGCGGCGACGAGCGGGTCGACGGCGCCGGTGTCGGTGGTGCCGGCGGTGGCGACGACGGCGATCGGGGTCCGGCCCGCCCAGCTGGCCTCGGCCAGTGACCGCTCCAGCTCCTCCTCCCTCATCCGGAGCTGCCGGTCGACGGCGACGGGGACGACGGCGCGTTCGCCGAGCCCGAGCAGCGCGGCGGCGCGCTGGACGGAGAAGTGCGCGGCTTCGGAGGCGAGGATGCAGGGCCGGACGCCCGCCGGGATCCCGTCCAACTCGACGATGCCGTCGAGCTTCTGGTCGCGTGCCAGCATGAGCCCCATCAGGTTGGACTCGGTGCCGCCGGAGGTGAGCACCCCGGTGGAGCGCCGCGGGTCGTAGCCGACCAGTTCGGCGAGTTCGGCGAGCAGCGCGGTCTCCAGCGCCGTGGCCGCGGGGGCTTGGTCCCAGGAGTCCTGGGACGGGTTGAGGGCGCTCACGGCGAGGTCGGCCGCGGCGGCGACGGCGAGCGGCGGGCAGTGCAGGTGGGCGGCGCAGGCCGGGTCGGCGGGGTCGGCCGCTCCGTAGGCGAGGAGTTCGGTGAGCCGGGCGAGTGCGCCGCGGCCGCCGGTCGTGGCCAGGGCGTCGGCGACGAGCGCGGCGATCTCGGCGGGGCTGCCCGCCGGCAACGGCCCGGACCGCATGGCGATGCCGGTGTCGAGGGCGTCGAGGACGGTGGCGAGAAGCGGCGCGAGGGAGCCCGGTCCGGCGGCGCCGCCGGCGAGGGCGTCCGACGGGGTCTCGCCGCCGGGCAGCCCGACCGGTCCGGGCCCGAGGCCGCTCACCGCTGCGTCTCCCCCGCACCACCCGCCGACGGCACCGCAGGGGCCCGGGTCGCCGCCCCGGCCCGGGAGCGGGAACCGGTCGACGGCCCGGACCCGGTCGACGGCCCGGACCCGGCCTCGGCCGCGGCCGCGATGGCCTCCGCCAGCCGCTCCAGCACCGCCGCCACCTGCTCGTCGGTGATGGTGAGCGGAGGGAGCAGCCGCAGCACCGCGTCGTGGCGGCCGCCGAGTTCGACGATCAGGCCCCGTTCCAGGCACGCCTCCCGCACCCGTACGGCGAGTGCCGGGTCCGCCGGGTGGGCCCCGCAGGCGTCGGCCTCGACCGTGGGGTCGACCAGTTCGACGCCGACCATCAGCCCCCGCCCGCGCACGTCGCCGATGACCGGCAGTTCGTCCGCGAGTGCCCGCAGCCGGGCGGTCATCCGCTCGCCGACGACGGCCGCCCGCTCGACCAGTCCGTGCGCCGCGACGTACCGGAGGGTCGCGGCCCCGGCGGCCATGGCGAGGGTGTTGCCGCGGAAGGTGCCGGTGTGGGCGCCGGGCCGCCACCCGTCGTAGTCCTCGCGGTAGACGACGACGGCGAGCGGCAGGCTGCCGCCGATGGCCTTGGAGAGCACCATCGCGTCCGGGACGACGCCGCTGTGCTCGACCGCCCACATCGCGCCGGTGCGGCCGACGCCGGTCTGCACCTCGTCCACGATCAGCGGGATGCCGCGTTCGGCGGTGATCCGGCGCATCTCGCGCAGCCAGCCGTCGGGCGCGGGGACGACGCCGCCCTCGCCCTGGACGGCTTCCAGGACCATGGCGGCGGGCGGCACCACTCCGCCGGAGGGGTCGTCCAGCAGCCGCTCGACGTACGTCGCGGCGAGGTCGGCGCCGGCCTCGCCGCCGACGCCGAACGGGCAGCGGTAGCCGTACGGGTAGGGCAGCCGGACGACCTCGCCGCCGCTCGGCAGGGGCTCCTTGACGGCGACGTTGCCGGTGAGCGCGAGGGCGCCGGCGGTCATGCCGTGGTACGCGCCGGTGAAGGCGAGCGCGCCGGAGCGGCCGGTGGCGGTCTGCGTCAGTTTGAGCGCGGCCTCGATGGCGTCCGTCCCGGCCGGGCCGCAGAAGTGCACGCGGGCGCGGGTGGCGAACTCGGCGGGCAGGCTGTCGAACAGGGCGCTGGTGAAGTCGTCCTTCTCGGCGGTGGCGAGGTCGAGCAGGTGCAGCGGGGCGCCGCTGTCGAGGGTGCGGCGGATGGCCTCCAGCACCACGGGGTGGTTGTGGCCGAGGGCGAGGGTGCCGGCACCGGAGAGGCAGTCCAGGTAGCGCCGCCCGTCGGCGCCCTCGACCGTCATGCCGTTGGCGCGGACCGGGACGATCGGGAAGGAGCGGGCGTACGTCCTGGCGGCGGACTCGCGGACGCGCTGACGGCGCAGGATGGCCTCACCGGCGGCCGGGGCTCCGGAGGCGGCCTGGACGGGTACGGCAGCGAGCGACACGACAAACCCCCAGGAGAAGTTAGGTAAGCCTAACTTTACCGGTCCTGACCTGGAGGGATGCCAGCGGGGCACCCAAAATCACCCGCGCGAGTGAACCTCTCCCGATTCCGCCCCGCCCCGCTCCTCGACGCCCCCGGCCCTTCCAACGACCGCCGCACCGAAAGGTCACGGCCCGAAAGGACGCAACCCGGAAGAGCGCGACCCGGAGGAGCACGGAAGGCACGCCCCCGGGGGAACCGCACCCCGCGAGGGGCGCGCCCACGGCGGGCAGCACCGCCGAACCGCCACGCCACCGGGCGGTCACGTCGCCGGCCCCGGAGCGCTCAGGCCTTCGCCTTCCACCGGTAGCAGAGCTCCGGCCGCCCGACGTTGCCGTACTGCGGCTCCCGCACCGCCCGCCCGGTGTCCACCAGGTGCTCCAGGTACCGGCGTGCGGTGATCCGCGAGACCCCGGCGGCAGTGCCCGCGGCAGCCGCCGACAGTCCCGTGGCGGCCTCCCGCAGCACGGAGGCGACCGTGTCCAGGGTCGGCGCGCTCAGCCCCTTCGGCAGGGTGCTGCGCTCGGGGGTGCGGAGCAGGGCGAACGCCTGGTCCACCTCGTCCTGGCCGGTCGCGTCGCCGGTGCGTCCGAGGCTGTCGCGGTAGCGGGCGTAACGCTCCAGGCGGTCGTGCAGGGCGGCGGCGCTGAACGGTTTCAGCAGGTACTGCACGACTCCCGCCGAGACCGCCTGCCGGACCATGGCGAGGTCGCGGGCGGAGGTCACCGCGATGACGTCGGTGCTGTGGCCGGCTGCGCGCAGCGTCCGGCACAGCTGCAGGCCGTGGCCGTCCGGCAGGTAGAGGTCGAGCAGGGTGAGGTCGACCGGGGTCCCGGCGGCGCGGGCCCGGTCCAGGAAGCGCAGCGCGTCGGCGCAGCTGTGGACGGTGCCGGCGGCGTGGAAGCCGGGCTCGCGCTCGACGTACAGGGTGTGCGCGGCGGCCGCAACCGGGTCGTCCTCGACGACCAGCACGGAGATCCCCGCCGGGCCGGTTCCGCCGTGCGGGGTCATGCCGGGACTCCTTCCGGTGCGCGCCCGGCACGGCCCTGACCGTCCGGTGCCGGCCCTTGCCCCGCCCGCTCGCCCGGCCGCCCCGGCGGCCCCACCGGCTCCGGCGTCGCCGCCGGGGCGACCGACTCAACCGGCCCCACCGATTCAGCCGCCCCCGCCGACCGGCCAGCCAGCGGCAGCCGGACCGTCAGCACCGCCCCGACCTGCCGCCCGACCTCGACGGTGCCGCCGTTGCGCCGGGCGGCCTGGGCGACCAGCGCCAGGCCGAGGCCGTGCCCGCGGCCGTCCTGCTTGGTGCTCCATCCGCGCCGGAACACGTCCTCGACGGCCGAGGGGTCGATGCCCGCGCCGGTGTCGGCGACCCGCAGCAACAGGCAGTCGCCGTCCACACCCGCCCCGACACCGCCGCGCGCACCACCGTCGAGTTCGCCGCCGTCACACGAACCGGCATCACACGAACCGGCATCACGCGAACCGGCGTCACGCGAGCCTGCGCCGTCGATCCGCGCCGTGACGGTGACCTCCGGCGGGACGGGGCTCTGCGCGGCCCCGGCGATGGCGGCGTCCACGGCGTTGTCGATCAGGTTGCCGAGCACGGTGATCAGGTCCCGGGCGGAGAGTCCGGGCGGGAGCACCCCGTCGTCGATCCGGCTGTCCTCGGTGAGGGTCAACTCCACTCCCCGCTCGGCTGCCTGGGCCGCCTTGCCGAGCAGCAGTGCGGCCAGCACCGGCTCGCTCACCGCCGCGACCACCCGATCGGTGAGCTGCTGAGCGAGTTCGAGTTCGGCGGTGGCGAACTCCACCGCCTGTTCGTGGCGGCCGAGTTCGATCAGCGAGACGACGGCGTGCAGCCGGTTGGCGGCCTCGTGCGCCTGGGCTCCGAGCGCCTCGGTGAAGCCGCGCACGGAGTCCAACTCGCCGCTGAGCGACTGCAGTTCGGTGTGGTCCCGGAGGGTGACGACCCGGCCGAGGCCGGTGCCGATGGTGGAGGTGTTCAGCACCACGACCCGCTCGGCGGTGAGGTGCACCTCGTCCCGGACCGGCTCCCCGCCCAGGACGGCCGCCACCAGCGCTTCGGGCAGCCCCAGCCCGGCGAGTTCCCGCCCGTCCACGTCGCCGGTCAGGCCGAGCAGTTCGCGGGCGGCGTCGTTGCACAGCACGACGCGGTGCGAGCGGTCGAGCAGGACCAGCCCCTCGCGCACCGAGCGCAGCGTGGCCTGGTGGTACTCGTAGAGGTGACTGAGCTCGTCCGGTCCCATGCCGTGAGTGTGGCGCCGCAGGCGGGAGTTGGCGAGGTAGGTGCCGGCGCCGCCGAGCGCGAGCGCGGCCACCGCCACCCCGACCAGGGCCATCAGCGGACCGCTGAGCTGCGCGGAGATCGACTCGACGGTGAGGCCCACGCTGACCAGGGCGACCACCCGGTGCCGGTCGTCCCACACCGGCGTGACCACCCGGACGGACGGGCCGAGCGTGCCGGTGTACGTCTCGCTGCGGGTCTGCCCGGCGAGCGCCCAGTCGATGTGCCCGAGGTAGCGCTTGCCGATCTGTTCGGGCAGCGGGTGGGTCCAGCGGACGCCGTCGGTGTCCATGACGGTGATGAAGGAGACCCCGGTGTCCGTCCGCACCTGCTCGACGTACGGCTGGAGCACCGTGGTCGGGTCGGGGCCGGTCACGGCCGCCCGGACGGACGGCGAGTCGGCGACGGCGTGGGCGACCGCGGTGACCTGGTTACGGGCCGCGCGCTCGTTCCGGTCGGCGGTGAAGAGGTATGCGAGGACCGCACCGCCCGCGACCACGGCGGCGACGATCACCACCTGGACGACGAACAGCTGCCCAGCCAGGCTGCGGACCAACCGACGCGGCAGCAGCCGCGGCCGGCGCGACGAACCGTGCGGGCGGGCCGGCCCGTGCGGGCGCGACGGGCGGAGCAGGCGGTGCAGGGGGAGCCGACGGCGCCGGGCGGTGGGGGCGGTGCGCTCGGACATGCCAGCCAGTGTGCACCACGCAGGGCGCGGCGGACCCCGGTGCAGCAACCGTGAACTCTATGAACGCAAACGTGACCTCCGTCACGCCCCGGCCCATAGTCGGATCGGCCCACCACCCGGGGCCGCCAGGACTGCAGGGCGAAGGAGCCGCAGATGTCGATCGCTGGAGCCGCAACGGCGGGGGGACCCAGACACAAGGACCGGACCCACTACCTCTACCTCGCCGTGATCGCCGCGGTGGTCGCGGGTGTGGTGGTCGGGCTGGCCGCCCCCGGCTTCGCCGTGGAGCTCAAGCCGGTCGGCACCGGCTTCGTCAACCTGATCAAGATGATGATCAGCCCGGTGATCTTCTGCACCATCGTGCTGGGCATCGGCTCGGTGACCAAGGCCGCGAAGGTCGGCAAGGTCGGCGGCCTCGCCCTCGGCTACTTCCTCCTCATGTCGACCGTCGCACTGGCCATCGGCCTCGTCGTCGGCAACCTCCTGGAGCCCGGCGGCGGCCTGCACCTGACCGCCGCGCTCGCCAAGTCCGGCCACGCCCAGGCGGCGGCCGGCGGCTCCCAGTCGACCACCGACTTCCTACTCGGGATGATCCCCGACACCATGTTCTCGTCCCTCACCCAGGGCAAGGTGCTGCAGACCCTCCTGGTCGCCCTGCTCACCGGCTTCGCCCTGCAGGCGATGGGCCCGGTCGGCGCCCCGGTGCTGCGCGGGATCGAGCACGTGCAGCGGCTGGTCTTCCGGGTCATGGCGATGATCATGTGGGTCGCGCCGATCGGCGCCTTCGGGGCGATGGCGGCCGTGGTCGGTGCCACCGGCACCGCGGCGCTGAAGAGCCTCGCGGTCATCATGATCGGCTTCTACCTGACCTGCGCGCTGTTCGTCGTGGTGGTGCTGGGCACCCTGCTGCGCCTGGTCGCCGGGGTCAACGTGTTCGCGCTGCTGAAGTACCTCGGCCGCGAGTTCCTGCTCATCCTCTCGACCTCCTCCTCCGAGAGCGCCCTGCCCCGCCTGATCGCCAAGATGGAGCACCTGGGCGTCAGCCGCCCGGTCGTCGGCATCACCGTGCCGACCGGCTACAGCTTCAACCTCGACGGCACCGCGATCTACCTGACGATGGCGTCGATCTTCATCTCCGAGGCGATGGACAAGCCGATGTCGATCGGCGAGCAGCTCTCGCTGCTGGTGTTCATGGTGATCGCGAGCAAGGGGGCGGCCGGGGTCACCGGCGCCGGACTCGCCACGCTGGCGGGCGGGCTGCAGTCGCACAAGCCCGCGCTGGTCGACGGGGTCGGCCTGATCGTCGGCATCGACCGCTTCATGTCCGAGGCCCGCGCACTCACCAACTTCGCGGGCAACGCCGTCGCGACCGTGCTGATCGGGCACTGGACCGGTGAGCTCGACGCCGAGCGCGCCCGCCGGGTGCTGGCGGGCGAGGTGCCGTTCGACGAACTCACCCTGGTCGACAACCACGGCGCCGACGCCGGGAGCCCGGCACCGGAGGCCTCGCCCGAGGCCGTCCCCGCCCAGGGCGCCGCGCCCGCCGCCGTCTGAGCGACTGCACCCCCTCACTCCCCCGGTCCGGCGCCTCCCACCAACCCCCGGAAACGGCGCCGGGCCGGGGGTCCTCCTTTTCCCCGACCCCGGTACGACCAGCCGCGCGCAACCCCGCCGACACGACTCCGAGCGGCCACGGCCGGGCGGTCACGGCCGGGCGGTCACGGCCGGGCGGCCACAGCCCGGCGGGTCACGGCCGGGCGGCCACAGCCCGGCGGGTCACGGCCGGGCGGCCACAGCCCGGCGGGTCACGGCCGGGCGGCCACAGCCCTTCGGTGTCGACCTTCGCAGTCACGGCCCTCACGACCACGGCCCTCACGACCACGGCCCGGCGGTCACAGCTCCTGCGAGCCGCTGACCGCCCAGGCCACCCCGCTGGCCGGATCCTCCAGCGCGACGTGCAGGTGGTGCAGCCCGGCCGCCGGTTCCTGCCAGGTGAAGCAGCGCATCCGTTCCACCAGCGCGTTCACCTCGCCCGACCCCGGCCCGTCCGCCCCGGCCATCGCGACCAGCGCCCGCCACAGCCCCAGCCTCCCGTGCGCGCAGCCCTGCGCCCGCCCGACCGCGGCGGCCCGCACCAGCGCCGGGTAGGCGAGCGCGAACGGCAGGTACCCGCCGACCACCCGTCGGCCGCGAGCCAGCAGGGCGGCTGCCAGCGGGGCCTCACCACGCACGCACACCACGTCCGCCCACGGTGCCAGCGCGCCCAGCTCCCCCAGCGCCCGGGTGATCCGCTGCCCACCGGGCCGACCGTTCGTCCGCGCCACCGACACCGGCAGGTCCACCACCCCGAGCCCCTCCCGACTGGCCGGCAGGGTCAGCAGCGCGCTCCGCGCACCTCCGCCGGGCAGGTACTCCCGCACCCTCGCCGACTCCTCCCACCCCGCCGACTCCCACGGCTCCAGCCGCAGCGGCACGCCCTCCGGGTCGGGCTCGGCCCCGTAGGAGAGGTCCTCGCCGAGCAGCACCCGGGTGTGCGCGACCAGCCGGCGCACCGGCGCCGGGCCGAGCAACGGCGCCAGCCTCAGCCAGGAGTGCCGGGTCGCCAGCACTTCCCAGAGCGGGCCGGCATCATGGTCGGCCACCCCGGCGACCGCGCCCTCGCCGCCGTCCCGGTCGAACAGTCGGACGGCCAGCTCGGGCGGCGCCGCGTAGGCGATCAGGTGGCCGAGCGGCGCGGTCAGGGACGCCGCGGTCTCCTCCCCCGCTTCGACCACGGCGGCCGCCCGGCCCTGCCGGTAGGCGGCGAGCAGCTCGTGCCAACGGCCGTCCTCGGCCAGGGCGCGCAGGCGGCGGTCCTCGTACGTGATCACGATTTTCAGCGTACGGGCCGGGGGGACGCATCAGCTGACTTGCCGTCAGCTCGGTGCGTCGTACCGCCGGGCGGCGGCAATCCGGCCGGCGGCGCTCCGGGCAGCAGGCGGCGGGCGGCGAAGGGTGGGCGGCGGGCTGCGGGCGCTCCGGACGGCGAGGCGGCGGGCGGCGGCACGAAGGGCGACGCCCGGCTGCTATCCGCGACCCCGTTCGCGCTCCCGTTCGAGGACGGCGCGCAGCCGCCCGTGGGCGCGACGGCGGGTGACGGCCAGGGTGCTGCGGTGCAGCCCGAGCAGTTCGGCGGCCTCGTCGACGCTGTAGCCATCGAGGTCGACCAGCGCCACGGCGCGGGCCTGCTTGGCGGTCAGGAACCCCAGCAGTCGGACCACCTCCCAGCGCGCCTGCAACTCGGTCAACCCGCCCGCCCTCGGATCGGACCCCGCACGGTCCCTCCCGACCCCCGCGCCCGCCTCCGGCACCTCGGGCACCGGTATCTTCCGGCGATCCCGGCGCCACTGGTCGCGCAGGATGTTCACCATCGTGGTGAGCGCGTAGGCGTACGGCTGCGGGTGGCCGAGGAAGCGCTCCGGTCGGCGGGCGATCCGCAGGTACGCGTCGTGGACGACGTCCCCGGCGGCGAGCGGGCTCCCGGTGAGCGAGGCGGCCGCCTGCTGGAGCCTGGGCAGGAGGTCGGTGAACACCCGGTTGAACTCGGCCGATCGACCACCGGCCGATCGACCGCCCGCCCCGCACGGGCCGAAGCCCTTCCCGGGCTCGCCGTCCATCCGTCGACCGCTGCAATCCGCCATGCCGTTCTCCCCGGAAATCGGCACCCGAACGCCCCGCCGGGCCCGGCCACGGCGCCATCGGGCGCGTTGTGACGCAGGTCACATCATAGTTCGCCGCCATCACCTTGCGCAGCCGTTCGCCCACAATGCGCCACCGACTCCGCGGCGGCGGATGACGCATGACAGATGACAGCTGACAGATTTCGAAATCTGTCAGCTGTCATCTGTTCGCTGAAACCCGTCGCCCGAGCGCCGCCGGCCCTCCGCTCCGACGCCGCCTCACCCCCGGGCCGTCGGCGCGGCATCCGCGAGCAGCCGGGCGGCACGCACCCGGCCGGCGTGCTCCACGAGGTTGATCAGCACCTCCTTGCCCGACGAGCGGTGCCGCGCGTCGCAGAGCAGCACGGGCGTACCGGCGTCCAGGTCCAGCGCGCGGGCGACCTCACCCGGGCCGAACTCCCGGGTCCCGGCGAAACGGTTCACCGCGACCACGAACGGGATGCCCCGGTTCTCGAAGAAGTCGACGGCCGGGAAACAGTCCGTCAGCCGCCGGGTGTCGGCAAGCACCACGGCACCCAGCGCGCCCTGGGCCAACTCGTCCCAGAGGAACCAGAACCGGTCCTGTCCCGGGGTGCCGAAGAGGTAGACCGCCAGGCCCTCACGGATGGTGATCCGCCCGAAGTCCATCGCCACCGTCGTGGTGCTCTTGCGCTCCACGCCGTCGAGGTCGTCCACCCCGCGCCCGACCTCGGTCAGCCGCTCCTCGGTGCGCAGCGGGCGGATCTCGCTGACCGCGCCGACCAGGGTCGTCTTGCCGGCCCCGAAGCCGCCCGCCACCAGGATCTTGAGGGCGAGCACGGTGCCGTCGGGGTCCTCCGTCGCGAACGCCCGGGACGCCCGGTCCGGCCTGGACGACCCGGACGACCCGGGCGCCGCGGAGGGCCCCGGCGGATCGAACGGGCCGGGCGAGGCGGACGGACCGGACGGGCAGGACCGCTGGTCAGAGTGCGCGGAGTCCATGGATGACCTCCTGGAGGATGCGCTCGTCGGGGAGCAGGGCGGGCGGGACAGGACGGTTGACCCGGATGAGCCCGGCCGCCAGCAGGTCGCCGAGCAGTACGCGCACGACGCCCACGGGCAGGTCGAGTTCGGCGGCGAGCTCGGCCACGGACAGCGGGGTGCCCCGGCACAGCGCGAGGATGCGTGCCTGTTCGGGCCCGGCCGGCGGCTCGGGCGCGTCCGGGGCGAGCGCCGGGTCGGGCAGGTCGCAGACGACGACGGCGATCAGGTCGAGCTGCCGCCCACCGGTTCCGGTGCGCCCCCGGGTCACGGCGTACGGGCGGACCAGCGGGCCCGCCTCGTCGTCGTACCACCGGGCCCGGTGGGCGGCGGCGAGCGGGTTGCGGGGTTGGCGGGCGGGATCGGCCCGCGGGTGTTCCGGATGTCGCCCGGGGGGCGGGCCCTCGGGGGACGGTCGGGGCATCCGGCTCACCAGCCGTCCGCCGCGCGCGGCGCCGTGCTCAGGTGCTCGCCGACCCGGCGGACCAGCCTGGCCGTCTCGTAGGCGATCAGACCGAGTTCGGCCCGGGAGTCGGCGAACACGGACAGGCAGGTGCCCTCCCCGGCCGCCGCGACCAGCAGGTATCCGCCCTCCAACTCGACCATGGTCTGGCGGACTTCACCCGCGTCGAAGTACCGGCCGGCACCCTTGGCCAGGCTGTGGAACCCGGAGGCGACCGCCGCCAGGTGCTCACCGTCCTCGCGCGGCAGACCGGCCGAGGTGCCGATGGCCAGTCCGTCGGCGGACAGCATCACGGCGAAGCGCACCTCGGGGGCGCGCCGGACCAGCTCGTCGAGGATCCAGTTCAACTCTCCTACGCGGTGGGTGGTGCCGATCACGGGTGCTCTCCTTCGGGTCGGGGTGGGGTCAGTGGGCCGCGCGGGCCCTGCGGCGGCGGATCGGCGGGCTGCCGAATGGTGGGCCGCCGTGTGGTGGGCTGGTCGGCGAACCGGTCCGTGGGCTGGTCAGCGGGCCGGTCCGCGGGCCGGTCGGACCGTCCGCCGTCGGGGCGTAGGCCACGCACCCACCCGTTCCGGAAGGCCGCCACCGCCGCACGCGCCGCCTCGGGGCTGCGGTTCTCGGGGCTGCGGTTCTCGGGATGCCCGGGGCGCTCATGGTCTCCGGGATTCCCGGGGTGCCCAGGGTGCCCAGGGCGCTCAGGCTGTTCGGGGCTCCCGAGTCCGTCGGGTCCGAGACGCTCCGGACCGCGACTTCCCCGGCCGCTGCTTCCCGCGCCGTGGCTCCCGGAGCTGCGCCCCGAGGGGCCCGTACCGGGCGCCGTGGCCGGGTCCGGGGCGGTGCCGGTCGTACGGCCGGTGTGCGCGCCCGGTCCCGGTGCCCCGCGCAGTTGCGGCACGAGGCTCGCCTGACGGGTCCGGCGCGGCAGTTCCCCGGGCCCCGGATCGGGCCTGCGTCCACCGGGCGCCGGGGTGGCCTCCGGTCCGGTGCGGTTCGGCTGCGGCGGCCCGGACTGCGGACGGGCGGCGGCACCCCGGCCCCCGTCCGCAGCCGGGTCTGCCCTCCGGGCCCCGGAGGCCCGGAGGGGAGCGCGGCGCACCGGGCCGGGGTCGTTCCCCCGGACACCGAACGGCAGCAGCGCCCCACCCTCCGGCGGCGGCCCACCCACCGCCGGAAGTCCCGTCTCCCCAGCATCGCGCGGGGTGTTCCCGCCCGTCGGGGCGAACTCCCGGTCGGGCCGGCCCGGGTGGGCGCTCCCGACCGGGACCGGCTCGGCGTCAGTGCCCGGCCGGACGTCCAACTCGACGACGGGGTCGTACGGTTGGTACCGATCGCCCGCCGCCCGGACCGCCGCCCCGTCGGCCAGCAGCGCGGTCGGCAGCAGGACCACCGCGGTGATACCGCCGTACGCGGAGGTCACCAGCGAGATCCTGACGTCCTGCCGCCGGGCGAGCCGGCTGACCACGAACAGGCCGAGCCGGTCGCTGTCGAAGAGGTCGGTGCATTCGGCGGCGGCGATCCGGCGGTTGGCCGCGTTCAGGGCCTCCGGCCCCATGCCGAGGCCCCGGTCCTCGATCTCCAACGCGTAGCCGTTGCCGACCTGTTCGCCCCGGATGTGCACCCGGGTGTGCGGCGGGGAGAATCCGGTGGCGTTCTCGACCAGTTCGGCGACCAGGTGGGCGAGGTCGGCGACGGCGTGCCCGACGACGGCGGCACGCGGCAGCGGGTGCACCTCGACCCGGGCGTACTCCTCGACCTCCGAGACGGCCGCGCGCACCACGTCCACCAGCGGGACGGGCTTGCGCCAGGCCCGGCCGGGCGCGGCACCGGAGAGGATGATCAGGCCCTCGGCGTGCCGGCGCATCCGGGTGGTGAGGTGGTCGAGCCGGAACAGGTCGGCCAGCTCGGACGGGTCCTCGGTGCGGCGCTCCATCGCGTCCAGCAAGGTGAGTTGGCGGTGCACCAGGACCTGGCTGCGGCGCGCGAGGTTGACGAACACCCCGGAGACCCCGGACAGCACCTCGGCCCGCTCGACCGCGGCCGTCACGGCCGCCCGCTGGACGGTGCCGAGGGCCCGGTGCACCTGGCCGATCTCGTCGTCCCGGCCGGCCGGCCGCGGCGCCTCGGTCTCGACGTCCACCTCCTCGCCCGCCCGCAGTTTCCGCATGGTGGAGGGGAGTTTGCGACCGGCCAGCTCAAGTGCCTCGTTGCGCAGGCCGATCAGTTCGGTCACCAGGCCGCGCCCGATCTGCACCGAGATCACCAGCGACGCCACCACGCCGAGCAGGCCGAGCAGCACCGCCGTCCCGGCCGGGGTGAACAGGCCGAGGGCGTAGGGGTTCCGGCGCTCGGCGGCGACCCGTCCGGCCTGGTCCTCGACGGCGCGCAGGCTGCTCTCGACGTTCCCGGCGACCATCGCCCACCGGTCCGCCGGCACGGCCGACACGGCCGCACGACCGTCGGCGGCCGCACGGACCAGGTCCTCGTACCCGACCAGCTCGCGGTGGTCCCGGCCGCCGGTGACGGCGAGCAGCGCCTCCCGGTCGGCGGGGCCCAGGTCGGCGGCCGACCCTCGCTCGAACTCCCGCCGGGCGAACGCCGTACCGGAGAACTCCCGCAGCTGCTCCTCGCCGAGCGCACCGGAGAACCGGGCCGCGCGCAGCAGCGCGTCCTCGCGGGCCAACAGCTCGCGCGAGCGCGCCAGTTCCAGCAGCACCCGGACGTCACCCGCGACCGCGTGCTCCTGTTGCGGCGCGACGGCACCGGCCGCGGCGAGTGCCCGGTCGACGGCCTCGCCGTACGCGGCGTACACCTCGGGCCAGCCGACGCTCCGGGCCAGCACCCCTGCGCGCAGCTCGGGCAGGGCCGCGAGGGCGGCGCCGAGGGCGTCCAGGCGGGCGGCCGCGTCGGCGCCGAGGCCTTGGGCGTCGGCGCGGTTGTAACCCCCGTCGGGGTGCCGGGGATCGGGGAACAGCGGGGTGATCGCGCGGTCGGTGGCCGCCGAGGCCTCGCGCAGGGCAGTCTCCCGGGCGGCGGTGGGGGCGGTCGCCGAAGCCGCCAGCAGCTGCCCGGCCGCGGTGCGTTCCGCCTGCAGCCCGGCGACCGCCTCGGCGACGGGGGTGAGCACGGTGCGTTGGGCGTCGCGCTGGCGCAGGAGGTCCCAGACGCCCTGCGCGGCGGTGACGGTGGCGAACCCCCACAGGGCGATGATCGAGACGACCGGGACCATCAGCAGGGCGATGATCCGGGCGCGGACGGTGCGGGGGCGAAGGCCGCGCAGCCAGGCTCCGGGGTGCGGCGGCCGGACGGACGGGCCCGCGTGGGCACCCCGGCGGGCACCGGGGGCGGCGCCGCGGTCTTCTCGCATCGGTGAGGAGCCTTTCGGGCAGGACGGGGGCTGAGCCGGGACTGGGCCGGGCGGTGCTGGGCAGGGCTCAGCGGGAAGGGCTCAGTGGGGAGGGCCCAGCGGGGAGGGGAGCACGTGCACGGACGGTGTGGTCCCGCCGCTCAGGCCGCTCGGTCGTGCCGCTCCGCGCCGTACCGCTCAGCCCCGGACCCGAGCCCGGCCCCGATCCCGGCTCCGAGCCCCTCCGCGGTCCCGCCCGAGAGCCCGGCCCCGGCTCCGAGCCCGGGGAAGGCCGGCTCCGGCGGTCCGGGTGCGGGACGCGCGGCCGCGGCGGGGAACTCCTCGATGGCCAGCTCGCCGGCCTCCCGGTGGCCGGCCCGTTCCCGCACGGTCGGTGAGAGTGCCACGAAGGCCGAGGCGAGGAAGAGGAACGAGCCGAGGCCGACGGCCAGCGGGAAGACGAATTCCATCGGGCCGGCCCCGCCGAGGCCTGCCCTGGCCGGCTCCAACCGGACGTGCACGGCGGCCATCCCGGTGTAGTGCATGCAGCTGACGGCGAGGCCCATGACCAGTGCGGCGGCCCCGGCCGCGAGGACGTTGCGGATGGTGACGGCGGCCCAGAGCGCGGCGGTGGCGGCACCGACCGCGACCAGGACGGACAGGGCGACCGTCCCGGCGTCGTAGCGCAGACCGGCGTGCATCCGTACGGCGGCCATGCCCAGGTAGTGCATCGCGGCGACGCCGATGCCGGTGGTGACGCCGCCGGCCAGCAGGGCGAGGCCGCGGTGCCCGCCGTAGCAGACGACGGTCAGGCCGAGGCCGGTGACCAGCACCGCGACGACGAGGCTGAGGACGGTCAGCGGGACGTCGTAGCGCAGCTCGGTGCCGTCGACGGTGAATCCGAACATGGCGACGAAGTGCATGGTCCAGATGCCGGAGCCGATCGCGGCAGCCGCCGTGACCAGCCAGTTCCTCCGGGCGGCACCGCTCGCGGCCAGACCGCGCAGCGTGCAGCGCAGTCCGAGGGCGGCGCCGGCGCAGGCCATCAGGTACGAGAGGGCAGGGGTCAGCCAGCCGAGGGTGAGGTGGTTGAGGGTGCCCATCGGACCTCCGGTCGACCGGTCGGGCCCGGGGCGGTACGCGGTGCGCCCGGGCACCCGGGCCGGGCGGACTCCGTGCGACCGGCGGCGAGGGCGGCCGGGTCCGTGGTGACCGGGTCTCGTCATATGCCAGCCGCATGTGCGCTTTCGGCCTGGGGTGCGTGGGACGCTATCGAGGGGCCGGAAACGGCCACCCGAAGATCCGAAAAGCTGCCCGCAAATGGCGAGCGATGTGTTCGAATAACCCGGTCGTATGCCCGGACGGCTGACGGAACGGCCGGCGGCCGGCGGCGGACAGCCGGCAGCGGCCGGCGAACAGCAAACAACGAACGGCGAACAGACGACAGAGTCTGAAATCTGTCATCTGTTCACTGTCATCTGCCATCTGTTCGCTGTCATCCGTCCGCCGCCCGGGCCCGGCCGGCTGTCAGCCCCCGGCCGTCACCCGGATCCGCATCGGGCTCGCCGCCCGCAGGGTGATCCCCTGGGCGAGCGCCACCCGCCGGTCCACGGCCTCCACCTCGAAGTCCCGCAGCAGCAGCCCCAGGGTCAGCACCGACTCCAGCATCGAGAAGTGCTGCCCGATGCACGCCCGCGGCCCCCCGCCGAACGGGAACCAGGCGTAGCGGTGCCGGGCCCTCTCCTCCTCCGGCAGGAAGCGGTCCGGGTCGAAGCGTTCCGGGTCCGCCCAGTGGTCGGGGTGCCGGTGGGTGACCAGCGGTGCGACGACGACCTGCGCCCCCGCCGGGATGACGTACCCGTCGATGACGGTCTCGTCGACCGCCCGCCGGCCGACCAGCGCCGCCGCCGGGTAGAGCCGCATCGCCTCCTTCAGCACCCGCGTGGTGTACGGCAGTGCTTCCAGGTCCGCCGCCGTCGGTGCCCGTCCGGCCAGGACGGTCCGGGCCTCCTCCTGGGCGAGCTTCCGGTGTTCGGGGTGCTTGGCCAGCAGGTGCAGCGCGAAGGCCAGCGAGACGGCCGTGGTCTCGTGTCCGGCGACCAGGAACACCAGGACCTGGTCCCGGAGTTCGGCCGGGTCCAGCCGCTCCCCGTCGTCGTCGCGCGCCCTCCCGAGCAGCGTGAGCAGGTCGTCCGCGTCCTCGTCGCCCCCTCCGCGCGCGGCCCGTTCGGCGATGATCCGGTCGCAGACCCCGTACAGCGCCCGCTGCGCCCCCAGGCCGCGCCGGTTGCCCGGGGTCGGCCAGGTGCGCGGGACGCGGACCGGGGCGAAGCCGCGCTCCTTGACGTACTCGCCGAGCACCGGGAAGTTGTGCGCCACCACGGCCACCGCCTCCTCCACGTCGGCACCGAAGAGGATCCGCGCGACCGTCCGCATCGCGAACCGCGACATCTCCTCCGCGGCGTCCACCACCCCGCCCGGCGCAGCCCGCCAGCGTTCGGCGAGCGACTCCACCTCCCCGGCGACGGCGGCGGCGTAGCCGTCCACCCGGCGACGGGTGAACAGCGGCTGGATCAGTCGACGCTGGCGCTGGTAGTCGCCGTCCTGGCTGGTCAGCAGCCCGTTGCCGACGCTGGTCCGCAGTTCGTCGTAGAACGAGTTCTCCTTGCGGAAGTTGGCCGCCTCGCCGGCCAGGACCTGCTGGACGCCGTCCGGGGAGAACACCGCGTGGAACGAGGTCCGCAGACCGGGTGGTCCGGCCTGGATCCGCACCACGTCCCCGTGGTCACGGCGGGCGGCGAGGTAGGTGCGCAGCGGGCGGCGGGTGAGGTCGAACAGCGATCCGACCAGCGGGTGTCCGGCCGGACCGGGTATGGGGGTTTCGGTGGCCATGGCGACTCCTTCTGCAACAGGGATGCGCACCGTCGACTGTACTGACGGGTAGCCAACGCGGGAAGGCGCGAGCACCGGGTCCGGGGACCGGCAACTCGCGCCTCCTGTCGGGCACCGCCTGCGCACGGCTCGACCGTGCGCAGGTCACCCCGCGCACCGGGCCCACGCGTTACGTGGGGCCCGCCCGTACGTGAGGCCCGCCCGCGCACCGGGCTCAGCCGCGCACGCGGGTCTACTCGTACTCGGTGCCGCCCTTGCGCGTCAGGTAGGCGTCGCTGACCACCTTGGCGATCGCCCGCCCGCCGGTCACCGGGCTCCAGCGCTCGGTCACCGTCCGCACCACGACGCCTTCGCGCAGGTGGACTTCACGTCCGGAGAAGGTCTCCCGGCCCTGCGCGTGCCCCAGCACGATCTCCGGGTCGAACGGCCCGCGCCACAGCTCGGGCACCAACGGCAGCTCGCCGTCCAGCAGTTCGGGCGCGGACAGCCAGGTCAACCGACCGCCCACCACCGCCGAGACGTCGAACGCCGCGAACCCGGGCCGACCGGCGCGCGCCGAGACCCCGTAGTTCAGGTCCTGCACGCCTTCGCCGAAGACCTCTCCGAAGATGCCGACCCGCTCGGCGCCGAGCCGCTCCGCCAGCCGGGCCGCCACCGCCGGGATGTCGTACGCGCGCACCGCCCGCCAGTACAGGTTGCGCTCGTCCTCGGCCAGCGACAGCCCCTTCGCGCCGATCCCCTTGGACGACACCTGCACCTCGCCGGTCCCGGCGGTGTACGTGACCAGGCAGCAGCTGCCGTGCAGCTTCTCGGTCAGCACCACCGGCTCGCCGGGCTCGAAGATGTCGGGGTACCGCTTGAGGTTCTCGATGTCGACCCAGGGCAGCAGGTCCGGGGCGCCGAGCACATCGCCGTTCATCGACGTGGGCACCGGGGGCTGCCACTTGACCACGCCGAGCAGTTCGGCGAAGTCCGCGCCCTGTTCGGCCGCGGCGGACAGGTCGGTGCCGGCGAGCGCGGCGGGCCGGCAGACGATGCCCTGGGACAGCTGTCCGCGCAGCCGTACCGCCCTCACCCGGTTCGCCCGCGAGCCGGCCAGCTTGCCGGTCAGACCCAGCTCCGCGATCAACTCGTCCGGGAGGACGGACTGTTCGGGAATGTAGACGGCGAAGTCCCCGGTCCGGTAAGCGCCCCTCGCGACCACCGCCCGGTAGAGGCCGACCTGTGCGAGCTCCAGAGCATCGGCATTCGGGTGCTCCAGGATGGTCAGCTTCTCGGCGGTGACGCGCAGCGTGGACATGGACGGGACTCCTCCCCTTGACTCGACCGCGGCGGCACGACTGCGCCACCCGGTCGCTTGGACGGACGTCCGTGCGTACGGGTGTACATGTGTACGGACGGCGACCACTCTGGCCCGTCGACCGCCCCCGGCGCGACGCATTTACCGTCGGCCCGGCCCTCGGAAGCCGCTCCCGGCGCGACGCATCCACCGCCGGCCCGGCCCTCGGAGACCGCTCCGGGCGCACCCGTTTGAGCCATCCCACAGCAGCTCCGAGGCCACTGGCCGCCCCCGGCTGTGCGAAGTGACAGGGGATTTATCGCTCGCATTTGCGGCACTATGATCGCCGTAATGGCCGCAACTGCGGTCAGTCCCTCGCGCCCCTCCCGGCGCGCACCCGGAGGGGAACCACCGATGAGCACCCGTACGACCGGCACCACCCGCAGACTCGCCGTCGCCGCCGCAGCCGCCCTCGTCCTCAGCCTCGGGGTCACCGCCTGCGGCAGCGACGGCGGCAAGTCCTCCGGCACCACAGCCGCGACCGCCGCCACCCAGGGCTCCTCCGCCTCGGGCGGTGCCGTGCCGAAGGCGAGCGGCGCCATCACCGTCTTCGCCGCCGCGTCGCTCAAGGAGACCTTCACCGAACTCGGCAAGAAGTTCGAGGCCGCCAACCCGGGCAGCAAGGTCACCTTCAACTTCGGCGGCAGCTCCAGCCTCGCGACCAGCATCAACTCCGGTGCCCCGGCCGACGTGTTCGCCGCCGCCAGCCCGGCCACCATGAAGACCGTGTCCGACGCGGGCGGCGCGAGCGGCCAGCCGACGACCTTCGTCAGGAACACGCTCACCATCGCCGTTCCCAAGGGCAACCCCAAGCACGTCACGGGCCTCAAGGACCTCACCGCCTCCGGTGTGAAGGTCGCACTGTGCGCGAAGGAGGTGCCCTGCGGCGCCGCCGCGCAGACCGCGCTCAAGGCCGCCGGGCTCGACCTCACCCCGGTCACCCTGGAGCAGGACGTCAAGGGCGCGCTCACCAAGGTCGAACTCGGTGAGGTCGACGCCTCGCTGGTGTACAAGACCGATGTGCAGGCCGATGCTGCGAAGATCGACGGCGTGGACTTCCCCGAGGCCGCCAAGGCCGTGAACGACTACCCGATCGCCGCGCTCGCCAAGGCCCCGAACAAGGACGGCGCCGCCGCCTTCGTCACGTACGTCCGGTCGCCCGAGGCCGAGCAGGTGCTGACCGCGGCGGGCTTCCAGGCGCCGTGAGCGACCGCACCACCGGATCCGGCGGGAAGCGCCCCGACCGGGGCCCCGGCCAAGCCGGGGGCAGCCAGGACGGCGGCAGCCAGGACCGTGCCGCCGGCGGCACGGCAGGACCCGTGCGGGCCCTGCCGCGGCGCCGGCGCCGGTCGCGCGGCAACCGCGTCCCGGTCACCCTGCTGCTCCCGGCACTGCTCGGACTGGCCTTCCTGGTCCTCCCGCTGGTCGGCCTGCTGGTCCGGGCGCCGTGGGGCGACCTGTCCGAGCAGCTCACCAGCCCCGCCGTCTGGGACGCGCTGCGCCTGTCCCTGATCAGCGCGACGGCGGCCACCGCCGTGTCCCTGGTCCTCGGCGTCCCGCTGGCCTGGCTGCTCGCCCGCACCGAACTGCCGGGCCGCCGGGTCATCCGGGCGCTGGTCACCCTGCCGCTGGTGCTGCCGCCGGTGGTCGGCGGCGTGGCGCTGCTGCTGGTGCTCGGGCGGCGCGGGATCGTCGGCTCCTGGCTGGACTCGGCCTTCGGCCTCACACTGCCCTTCACCACCACCGGCGTCGTGATCGCCGAGGCCTTCGTCGCGATGCCGTTCCTGGTGATCAGCGTCGAGGGCGCGCTGCGGGCCGCCGACCCCCGCTACGAGGAGGCCGCCGCGACCCTGGGCGCCTCCCGGCTGACCGCCTTCCGGCGGGTCACCCTGCCGCTGATCGCGCCGGGGATCGCCGCGGGCGCCGTCCTGGCCTGGGCCCGGGCGCTCGGCGAGTTCGGCGCGACGATCACCTTCGCGGGGAACTTCCCCGGCCGCACCCAGACCATGCCGCTGGCCGTCTACCTGGCCATGGAGTCCGACCCGCAGGCCGCGATCGCGCTGTCACTGGTACTGCTGGTGGTCTCCGTCGCCGTCCTGGTCGGGCTGCGCGACCGCTGGCTGTCGGCGCCGTGACCCGCCCCGCCGGGACCCCGGCCGCGGCGGTGGCGCCACGGCCCGCCCGCATCCCCCCGGCCATCCCGCCGCACGCCTGGACGCCGACTCCCAACGCCCGGAAGCCGACCCGATGAGCATCGACAGCCCCGCGAACGCCGCCGCCCTCGACGCCCGACTGCGGGTCGACCGGCCCGCGTTCACCCTCGATCTCGACCTCACCGCCGCCTCCGGCGAGGTGGTCGCGCTGCTCGGCCCGAACGGCGCCGGCAAGTCCACCGCACTGCGCGCCCTCGCCGGCCTACTCCCGCTCACCGACGGCCACCTGCGCCTCGACGGCCGCACCCTGGAGGACCCGGCCGAACGGGTGCACACGCCCGCCGAGGAACGCCCGGTCGGCGTGGTGTTCCAGGACTACCTGCTGTTCCCGCACCTCAGCGCCCTCGACAACGTCGCCTTCGGCCCGCGCTGTCAGGGCCGCCCCAAGCGCGCCGCCCGGGCCGAGGCCGCCGTCTGGCTGGAGCGGATGGGCCTGGCCGACCACGCCGCCGCCCGCCCCGGTCGGCTGTCCGGCGGCCAGGCACAGCGGGTGGCGCTGGCCCGGGCACTCGCCGCCCGCCCCCGGTTGCTCCTGCTCGACGAGCCACTGGCCGCCCTGGATGCCCGCACCCGCCTCGACGTGCGCTCCCAACTGCGGCGCCACCTGGCCGAGTTCGAGGCGGTGGCGGTACTGGTGACGCACGACCCGCTGGACGCGATGGTGCTGGCCGACCGGCTGGTGGTGATCGAGCACGGGCGCGAGGTGCAGTCCGGCAGCCCGGCCGAGGTCGCCCGGCGGCCGCGCACCGACTACATCGCCCGCCTGGTCGGGCTGAACCTGTACCAGGGCCGGGCCGAGGGCACCCGCATCACGCTCCCGGACGGCACCGTCCTGGCCACCACGGAGGAGCTGGACGGCCCGGCGTTCGTCGCCTTCCCGCCATCCGCGGTGACCCTCTACCGGGAGCGTCCGCAGTCCAGCGCGCGCAACCTGTGGCGGGCCGAGGTCGCCGGTCTGGACCTGCACGGCGACCGGGTCCGTGCCGAGCTGGCCGGCGACCTGCCGATGGCCGCCGACCTCACCCCGGCCGCCGTCGCGGAGCTGGAGCTGGCCCCCGGGGTGCCGGTCTGGGCCTCGGTCAAGGCCACCCAGACCCACGCCTACCCGGCCTGACGAGCCGCCCGCCGACCTGAACCTCCGCCCGCCCCGCTCGCCGGGGCCCACCGGTGCTACTCCGACGGCTCGACGAACCCCGACTCGTACGCGGCGATCACCGCCTGGGTACGGTCCCGCGCGCCCAGCTTCGCCAGCACGCTGCTGACGTGCGTCTTCACCGTCTGCACGCCGAGGAACAGCCGCTCGGCGATCTCCCCGTTGCTGAGACCGCCGGCGACCAGCCGCAGCACCTCCGCCTCGCGCTCGGTCAGCGCCGCCCGCTCCATGGCGGCGCGGGCGGTCGGGTTGCCGTGCCCGGCGGCCAGGCGGCGGATCGCGGCCGGGAAGAGCAATGACTCACCCGCCGCCACCAGCCGTACCGCCTGCGCGATCTCGGCCGGGCGGGAGCGCTTGAGCAGGAAGCCGTCGGCGCCCGCGCGCAGCGCCTGGTAGACGTAGTCGTCGTTCTCGAAGGTGGTCACGACCAGGATCCGCGGCGGCCGCTCCCCCGGGGTCCCGGTTCCCGATCCCGATCCGGTTCCCGTTCCGGGGCCGGTTCCCGTTCCGGGGCCGGTGCTGATGCCCGTGCCCGTCCCGGTGCCCGTCCCGATGCCGGTGCCGGTGCCGATGCCCGTGCGCAGCAGCTCACGAGTGGCCGCCAGTCCGTCCATCACCGGCATCCGGACGTCCATCAGCACGACGTGCGGACGCAGCGCGCGGGCCATCGCCACCGCCTCGGCACCGTCGGCGGCCTCCCCGACCACCCGCAGGTCGCGCTGCGCCTCCAGGACGGCCCTCAGCCCGAACCGGACCAGCTCCTCGTCGTCGGCGAGCAGGACGTCCGTCATCCCCGCAACCCCGCCGGCCGGACCGTCAGCCACAAGATCGTTCGTCACGATCCCAAGCGTAGGGGCAGCCGGACCCGCAGCACCCACTCCCCGCTGCCGTCCTGCGACGCCCCTGCCGCGGCCTCCCCGCCGAGCAGCGCGGCCCGCTCGCGGATGCCCCGCAGGCCCTTGCCGCCCTTGCGCGTTGCGGTGGCCGAAGGCCGTCCCGGGCCCGCCGGGGCCCGGACCCCGCCGGCCGGGGAGCGTGGTCCGCCGGACGAGGAGCGTGGCCCGCCGGCCAGGGGGCGTGGTCCGTTGCTGGCCAGCCGGTTGGCGCAGCTCAGCTCCAACTGCCCGTCCCGGACGGCGATGCGAACCTCGACGGGCTCTCCCGGTGCGTACTTGAGCGCATTGGTGACGCCCTCCTGGACGATCCGGTAGGACTCACGGGAGAGCACCCCGGGCAGCGAACCGGCCGCCACCTCGACCCGCGCCTCGACCGGGCTGCCGGCCGCGCGGGCGGTGTCGAACAGTGCCGGCAGCTGGTCGATGCCGGGCTGTTCGGTGGCCGTCCCGTTCGCCCCGGGCGGGGTCTCGCGCAGCAGGACGAGGGTGCGTTCGAGGTCCTCCATGGCCTGGCGCCCGGTCTCCTCGATGACTTCGAGCACCTTGGCGACGAACGCCGGATCCCCGACCTCGCGCGCCGCACCCGCTTGAAGGACCGTCACCGTCAGTGCGTGGCCGATCGAATCGTGCAGCTCCCGGGCCAACCGGTTGCGTTCCAGCAGCCGTTCGGCCCGCAGCTCGGCCGCCGCCAGTCGCTCCGCCGGGGACGGACCCAACAGCCTGACGGCCATGGCCAGTTGCAGGTGACCTACGCCGACCACCAGCCAGCCGAAGCCGAACAACGCCACCGGCAGGAGCAGGAGGTAGCGCGGTCCCTGCGGTCCGGCCAGCAGCTCGCCGGCCGCGTTGACGCCGAACGCGATCGCCATCCCGACCGCCGAACCGAGCGCGACCCGGCCGATCAGCCAGAGCGCGGTGCGCCACCGGTCGGCGTGGCTGCGGGAGGAGTCGGCGGCGATGTCCTGCTCGCGGTCGGGCACCAGCAGCAGCCGGGCCTGGACCCCCTCCGCCCGCCGCGCCGCCGGGATGAGCGCGACGAGCACCAGCAGCACGGAGTCCACCGCGGCGCTCTCCAGCAGGATCCGCGGGAGGGAGAGCCGGTACGTCCCCGGATAGACCAGCAGCACGACGCCCGCGAAGATCCACCCGACCAGGAGGTGCAGCAGCCGCGCGTACGTGGCACCGGCCAGCAACGGCGCGAGGATCCTCGGCACGGCGATCTTGGTCACCTGGCCATCCTGCCAGGCCACCGGAGCCTCCCGGATCCCGCTGCGGGCGTGAACACCCTCCCTCCCGGGAGGGAGACGCCTCCACTCCGCGGCGGGATCCGCCGGTCCGGCCCGGTCCGGTCGAATGTGACCACCGGCCGGAACCGCCGGCAGCGGCAACGACACCGCGCGACGCCACCACGCAACGCCACTACGCAACGACCGGAGGGGAGCACGCCCGTGATCGAGATCCAGGGCCTGACCAAGGAGTACGACGGACGGCGAGTCGTCGACGACCTGTCCTTCGAGGTCCGCCCCGGCGTGGTGACCGGCTTCCTCGGCCCGAACGGCGCGGGCAAGAGCAGCACCATGCGCCTGGTCCTCGGCCTGGACCGGCCCACCTCCGGACGCGCCCTGATCGACGGCCACGCCTACGCCGAACTCCCCCACCCGCTACGGCAGGTCGGCGCCCTCCTGGACGCCCACGCCCTGCACGGCGGCCGGACGGCGCGCGGCCAACTGCGCTGGCTCGCCGCGAGCAACGGCATACCGGAGCGCCGGGTCGGCGAGGTGCTCGCGCAGGTCGGCCTGGCGGACGCGGCCGGGCAGCGGATCCGACGTTTCTCCCTCGGCATGCGCCAGCGCCTCGGAGTGGCCGCCGCGTTGCTCGGCGACCCTGCGGTGCTGCTCCTCGACGAACCGGTCAACGGCCTCGACCCCGAGGGCATCCGCTGGATCCGCACCCTGCTGCGCGACCTCGCCGCCGAGGGCAGGGCGGTACTGGTCTCCTCCCACCTGATGAGCGAAATGGCCCTCACCGCCGACCACTTGGTGGTGATCGGCCGCGGCCGGCTGCTGGCCGACGCCGCCACCTCCGACTTCATCGACCGCCACGGCCGCACCCGGATCCGGGTGCGGGCGGTCGATCCGGCCAAGCTGGCCGCGCTGCTCGGCGGCGCCGGCCACGGCCTCGACGCCACCCGGGTCGACGGCGGCGCCTGGGAGGTGAGCGGCGCCGAACCCGAGCGGATCGCCGCGCTCGCCGCCGCCAACGGCGTGGTGCTGTACGAGATCGCGACCCAACAGGACTCCCTGGAGGAGGCGTTCATGCGGATGACGGCGGACAGCGTCGAGTACCGGACGGAGACCGCCGCATGAGCGCCGGCCCCCTCGGCGCGACGGCCCCTGGCACCTCCCGGTCGCCCCACGCCTTCGACGCCTTCCGTGCCGAGCGGATCAAGCTCACCACCCTCCGCTCGCTCTGGGTCACCCCGCTGCTCGCCGCCCTGCTCACCGCCGGGGTCACCACGGCGATCGGCGCGGCCCTCGGCGCCAAGGACCACAACATCACCGACGACCCGAGCGTCGGCGTCTTCTACGGCCTCAACTTCGGCCAGGCGGCCCTGGCGTGCTTCGGCATCCTGCTGATCGGCCAGGAGTTCAACACCCGCATGATCGACGTGTCGCTCACCGCCGTCCCGCACCGCGGCCGACTGTACGGTGCCAAGCTGGCGTTGGGCGCTCTGGTCGGTCTCGCCGTCGGCGCCGTCGGCACGGCGGGCGCCTTCGCGGGGTACGCGGCCACCGTCCCCGGCGCCTGGGACGGGCCCGCCCTGGTCCGCAGCGCCGTCGCCGGGGTGCTCTACCAGGCGCTGCTGGTGGTGCTCTGCCTCGGGGTGACCGCTCTGCTGCGCAACCTCACCGCCGCCATGGGGCTGCTGGTCCCCACCGTCTTCCTGCTCTCACCGCTGCTCAGCGGCGTGCCCGGAGTCCGCCGGGCGGCGCAGTTCCTGCCCGACCGGGCCGGCCAGTACGCGCTGCGCTACGTCGACGACCCACAGGTCGGGTACGGCCACTGGACCGGACTGCTGATCATGACGCTCTGGACGGCCCTGGCCGCGTACGGCGGCCTGCGCGCGATGCGCCACCGCCCCACCAAGTAACCCCGGGGGAAAGGGAGATGGGAGAGAGTATGAGTACGCTCATCGGCGCCCTGCGGGCCGAACGGATCAAGTTCACCACGCTGCCCTCGCAATGGGCGGCACCGCTGACCGCCCTGGTGCTGACCGTCGGCATCACCGCCGCGGTCAACGCCGCTTACGGAGCCAAGGACCACACCCCCGGCGAGGACCCGGCCGGCGGGATCTACTACGGGCTGCTGTTCGGCCACGTCGCCGTGGCCTGCTTCGGAGTCCTGCTGATCGGGCAGGAGTTCAACACCCGGATGATCGGCGGTTCGCTCACCGCCGTCCCCCGCCGCGGCCGGCTGTACGGCGCCAAGCTCGTGCTCGGCGGCGGACTGGGCCTGCTGCTCGGGCTGGCCTCCACGGCGGGGTCGTTCCTGGCCGTGGCCGTCGTCGGCGGCGTGGACCTCTCCACCCCCGGCCTGAGCCGCAGCTTCCTGGCCGGCGTGCTCTACCACCCGATGATGGTGCTGATCTGCCTCGGGCTGACCACGATGCTGGGCAACCTCAGCGCCGCACTCGGACTGCTCACCCCGATGGTGTTCCTCGGCACCACCTGGCTCGCGGCCATCCCCGGCGTCCGCGAGGTCGGCCAGTTCCTGCCCGACCGGGCCGGCCTCCACGCGATGCGCACCCAGCCCGAGCCGGGCGTCCACTACGGACACTGGACCGGACTGCTGATCATGGCGCTCTGGACGGCCCTGGCGTCCTACGGCGGCCTCCGCGCGATGCGGCGGTACGAAGCCTCCGGTTCGTAGCAGCGGACGGGGACGTGGCGCCGGAGAACAGATGACAGATTTCAGATTTCGACATCTGTCATCTGTCATCTGTTCGCTGTCATCTGTTCGCCGTCGCTCGTCCACCGCCGCTCGCCCGCCGCCACCGACCCTCCGACCTCGGCACCGGTCCTCAACATCGGCCCTCGGCACCGGCCCTCAGCGCAACGCCGGGTGCTCCGCGATCACCGTGCAGCTGCCCGGGGCGATCTCGGTGAATCCGGCGTCCTGGACCACCGGCAGTCCGCTGCGGACCAGCTCCTCCCACGCCCCCGGTGCGGCCGTCCGCACCGCGAGCGCGAAGCCGGACTCCGCCCACTCCTTGCGCTGCGCCTCGTCCAGCCGCCACCAGGCGAGCTGGGCGGCGTGCCCGGTCTGCGCCATCGTCTTGCCTGCGCTCATCTCGAGCTCCGGGTTGAGCCACAGCACCGGCACCCCGGACCCGGGCGCGCCGACCTCGGCCGTCTCCTCCAAGTCCGTCCCGGAGACCTGAAGCTTGGCCAGCTCCTTGGGCCAACCGTCCAGCGGGACCGGCGGGAACACCCGTACCTCAGCCTCCCGCCCCCGCACCGTGACGCCCGGCAGCTCGCCCGCCCGCCGCCACTCCCCGCCCCGGGCCCGCCGGACCACCTTGCGGATCCGGGCGTCCTCCCAGGCCACGACCCGCTCGGCCCACTCGCCGTCCTCCTCGGTCACCCGCGGGTCGGACAGCAGCGTGAGCACCGCCCGGGCCGAGGTCTCCAGCGCGTCCGTCCGACCCGGCGGGGTGGCCCGCTCCATCCGGACGACCAGCGGCAGCACGTACTGCGGCCGCGCGTCGCGGCCCTCCAGGGCCGGGGAGTCACCGGAGTCCGGGTCAACCGGGGACGGCGCAGCGGACGAGGTGGACGGAGAAACGGGGGCCGGGGCGTCGAACGGAGAAGTCACCCGTCCAGCATGCCAGCCCCGCCCCACCCCGCTCGGCCCGCCCCGTTCGTCCCGCCCCACCCGGTCAGCGCAGCCGTTGGCGCAGCTCGTCCACGGCTGCCCGGATCCCCGCGCCGCAGGCGTCCTCGGGCAGCACGTCCAGGGTGCGCACGGCCCGTTCGAGCTGCTCGCGCGCGAGGTCGGGCTCGCCGGGCTTGAGGTGGTCCGAGGCCAGGTTGAGGTGCAACGACGGGTGGAAGGCGCGCACCTGGCGGGCCGGCTCGTAGGTCCGGGCGCGCTCGGCGGTCAGCGAGTCGGCGGCGGCGAGGGCCCGCCGGTCCCACTCCGGCTCGGCCCGCGGGTCGTCCTGCAGATCGGCCAGGTGGTGCGCCGGCACGCAGCGGTGGAAGACGTACTGCTCCCCCGGTTCCTCCCAGAGCGCCTCGAAAGCCGGCCCGTGCCTCGGCCGTGCGTCCGCGCTGCGCGGCCCGCACGCTGTCCAGTCCGAGCGCGATCCGGTCCAGCGCGGGCTCGTTCCCGTCGGCCGCCGGGGGTCCGTCCGTCCGACCGGAACCTGTCGGGGACACATCGCGCGTTCCAGGCACATCGGACATGTCCGCAGCCTGACCGCCCGTCCGCCGGGCCGTCCCGGCCGGCCCGTCGGCCGGCCCGTCGGCCGGCCCGTCGGCCGGCTCCGGTCGGCCGGTCGGTCGGTCGGTCGGTTCCGGGCTGCTCGTTCCCGCCGGGTCCGACGCCCGGTCAGCGCCGGTAGCCGCGCTGCGGGTCACGCTCCTCCGCGTCCTCGTACATCAGGAACCAGCCCTCCGGGTGCGTGGCCGCCAGCAGCATCTCCGTCCGCTGCTCCGAGCCCAGTTCCGGGTCGCCGTCGTCCGGCCCGTAGACGCCGAACAGCTCGTCGTTGCAGCCTTCCCAGTCGTAGTCATAGAGGTCGGCCGGAAGGTCGCCCATCATGTCCGCCACCGACTCGGGCTGCGCGCCGAGCAGCGCCCGGGCGTCCACCAGCGCCATCCGCAGCGCGAGGTCGTCGGCCAGGCAGCGCGGCAGCGGCCACTCGCCGAGCGCGAGGTCGTCGGCCAGGTCGTCGAAGGCCCGGGCCATCGCGCGCCGCCAGCCACGGTGCATTCGCCAGGTGCGCTGGGGCAGTCGGCCGAAGACCGTCCAGTCGGTGTCGTCCCCGTCGGCGACCGGCTCGTCCCCGTGCTCGTCGAGGTCGTCGTAGGCGGCGTCGGCCAGGCCGAGCAGCTGGGCGTGGAGCAGGCAGGCGGTGCGCGGGGTGAGCGTCCAGTCCGCGCCCGCGCCGCCGTCCTCGTCCTCGCTCTCCAGCGGGAACAGCTCGGCGAAGTCCGGTGAGAAGTCCTCGGTCACGCTGATCTCCAGCGTGCCGCCGACCGCCTCGATCCCGGGGATGGCGGCCACCAGCCGGTCCGGGTGCAGCAGCGCGCCGAGTGCCGCGTTGGCGTCCTCGGCGACCTCGCGCAGCAGTTCACGGCGCTGGCCCGCCGGGTCGATGCCCTCGAAGTCCAGCTCCTCGACGGCCCTGATCGCGGCCGCGCGCAGGGCCGGCCAGTCGGTGATCCGCAGGCCCAGCACCACCGTCGCCTCGATCTCCTGCGCGCCGGAGTCCTCCGCCGCGCCCGGCCCCTGTGGATGATCGCTTCGCTCGCCCATGGGGCTACGGTACGGCTTTTCGGCCGCCCGATCACCGGTCCGGACCAGCTTCCGGAAGCCTTCTCGGCCACGACCCGGTCCGGCCTCTGTCACTCGGACGCCTCACATGGGCAGGATGGGTCCCATGGCTGACATCAACGAGTACGGCGGCGGGCAGGGCCCGAACGCCGACGTCCTGGTCGTGACCACCAATGACATCCCCGGATTCCGGGTCGACCGCGTGATCGGCGAGGTCTTCGGACTGACCGTCCGCAGCCGCCACATCGGCAGCCAGATCGGTGCCGGCCTGAAGTCCCTGATCGGCGGTGAGCTGCGCGGTCTGACGAAGACCCTGGTCGAGAGCCGCAACGAGGCGATGCAGCGGCTGGTCGAGCAGGCCAAGGCGCGCGGCGGCAATGCTGTCCTGATGATGCGCTTCGACGTCACGGAGGCGGCCGACGTCGGCACCGAGGTCTGCGCCTACGGCACCGCCGCGGTGATCTCTCCGATCGCCTGAGCACCCACCACCCACCGCCCACCACCCGCAGCCCCCCCCCCGTGCGCCACCCCCGCGCCCTCCGCCCGGATCGAGGAGGCGGCGGAACCGGCGGGAACAGTCGCCGCACCCCGAATGTTTCACGGCCGTGACTGTTTACGGTGCAACGAACGTCGGTACAACGCAGGCCCGTGCAACGCAGGACCGTGCAACGCAGGCCCGTGCGACCGCCGACGGTGCGACGAACGCCGCGCCGCAGCGCGTGGACGTCCTGGTGGTGGGCGCCGGGCAGGCCGGCCTGTCCGCCGCCTACCACCTGCGCCGCCGCGGCTTCGCCCCGCACCGGGCGGGCGCCGACGGCGGCTTCGTCGTGCTCGACGCCGACGCCGCCCCCGGCGGCGCCTGGGCGCACCGCTCGCCGTCGCTGCGGATGGCCACCGTGCACGGCTTCCACGACCTCCCGGACGCCGAGCTCCCGCCGGTCGACCCCGAGGCCCCCGCGCGCGAGGTGGTGCCGGGGTACTTCGCGGCGTACGAGGCCCGGCACGCGCTCCCGGTCGTACGCCCGGTCGCGGTGCGCGCCGTGCGTGCCGAGTCCGAGCGCCCGGACTCGCGACTGCTGGTGGAGACCGACCGCGGCACCTGGTCGACCCGCGCGCTGATCAACGCCACCGGCACCTGGACCCGCCCGTTCCTCCCGCACTACCCGGGCCACTTCGCCGGCCGCCAGCTGCACTACGCCGACTACCGCGGCCCGGAGGAGTTCGCGGGCAAGCGCGTCCTGGTGGTGGGCGGCGGCGCCTCGGCGATCCAGGTGCTGTCCGAGGTGGCGGCGGTCGGCGAGACGGTCTGGGTGACCCGATCCGAACCCGTCTACCACGACGGGCCGTTCACCCCCGAGTACGGACGCGCGGTGGTGGCCGAGGTCGAGGAGCGGGTCCGGCAGGGCCTGCCGGTGCGCAGTGTGGTGAGCGTGACGGGACTCGGCCCGTCCGTGGCCTACCGACGCGCCGAGGAGCTGGGCGCGCTGCACCGCCGGCCCGTGTTCGACCGTCTCACCGAGCACGGGGTCGCTTGGGGCGACGAGGAGTCGGCGGTGGACGCGATCGTCTGGGCGACCGGATTCCGGCCCGAGGTCGGCCACCTGGCCCCGCTCGGTCTGCGCTCCCCCGGCGGCGGCATCGCGCTCACCGGCACCCGCGCCACCGCCGATCCGCGCGTGCACCTGGTCGGCTACGGCCCGTCCGCCAGCACGGTCGGCGCGAACCGGGCCGGGCGCGCGGCCGTCAACGACCTGGTCAAGCTGCTCGGCGAGCCGGCGCAGCAGGCCGCCCCGGCGGCGGTCTGACCGCCCTCCGGTGGCCGCCCTCCGGTGGCCGGCCACCGGCCGCGCGGTGGACCGCGCAGCCCGGCCGCCGCGGCTCAGCGGTCGTAGTCGACCGTCACCCGGTCGGTGACCGGACGGGCCTGGCAGGTGAGGACGTAGCCCGCGGCCAGTTCCTTCTCCTCCAGGGCGAAGTTGCGGCGCATCTCCACCTCGCCCTCGGTGACCAGGGCGCGGCAGGTGCCGCAGACGCCGCCCTTGCAGGCGAACGGCAGGTCGGGGCGGGAGCGCTGCGCGCCGTCCAGGATCGAGCGGTCGCACGGGAGGGTGAGGGTGCTGCCGCGGCCGTCGAGCACGACGGTGACCTCGCTGTGCGCGCCGGTCCCGCCGTCCGACGAGGCGTCCGTCCGGTCCCAGTCCTCGTCGCGCTCCGGCAGCGGCTCGTCCTCGGCGTGGAACAGCTCCTGGTGCACCCGCTCGCCCGGCACGCCCAGTTCGGCGAGCAGGTCCTTCGCTCCCGTGACCATGCCGAACGGGCCGCACAGCCACCAGTGGCCGACGTTCCCGACGTCCACCAGTGCCGCCAGCAGTGCCCGCACCCGCTCCGGGTCCAGGCGGCCGCTGAGCAGTTCGGCGTCCCTGGTCTCCCGGGAGAGCACGTGGACCAGCTGGAAGCGGCCGAGGTAGCGGTCCTTCAGGTCGGCCAGCTCGTCGGCGAACATCACGGTGTCGCTGCGGCGGTTGCCGTAGAGCAGGGTGACGGTCGAGCGGCGGTCGGCGGCCAGCACGGAGCCGGCGATCGACAGCATCGGGGTGATGCCGGAGCCGGCCGCGAGCAGCACGTGATCGGCGGGGACGCCGAGTTCCGGGGTGAAGAGGCCCGACGGCGTCAGGACCTCCACCTCCTCGCCGGGCCGCGCCTCACGCACCAGCCAGCGCGAGAACAGCCCGCCCGGCACCTCGCGGACGGCGATCCGCAGCGGGCCGCCGACGGGGGCGCAGATCGAGTACGAGCGGCGCTCGTCCACGCCGTCCACCAGCTTGCGCAGCGTCAGGGTCTGCCCGGGGCGGAAGGCGAACTCCTCCGCCAGCTCGTCGGGCACCGCGAAGGTCACCGCGACGGCGTCGTCGCAGAGCCGCTCCACCCGGTCGATCCGCATCCCGTGGAAGGTGGGGCGGCGGGCCGGGCGGATGCCGGTCGCCCGGGTGCCGGCGGCGGGCGAGGCGGCGTCCGCGACGGCGGCGGAAGGCGAAGCGGCGGCGGGCGAGGCGGCGGGCATTCAGATCTCCTTGACGCGTTCGAAGGGCTCCCGGCAGGCGCGGCAGCGCCAGAGCGCCTTGCAGGCGGTGGAGCCGAAGCGGGACAGCTCCTCCGTCTCCGGGCTGCCGCACTGCGGGCACGGCACGGGTGCCGCGCCGGTGGCGGCCCGGGCCGCAGCTCCGGTCGCGGTACCGGTCGCGGCTCCGGCGCGGGTCGGGCCGAGGGCGAGCGGGACCGGTCCGGCCGCGCGGACGGCGGAGGTCGGGCGCGGCGGGGCGATGCCTGCCTCGGCGAGCTTTCGGCGGCCCTCGGCGGTGATCAGGTCGGTGGACCACGGCGGGTCCAGCCGCAGCCGCACCCGGACGTCCGGGTACCCGGCCGCACGCAGCCGGCGGTCCACGTCGGCGGCCATCTCGGCGACCGCGGGGCAGCCCGAGTAGGTCGGGGTCAGCCAGGCGGTGACCGCACCGGTGCCGCCGTCCACCTCGACCCCGGCCAGGACGCCCAGGTCCGCCAGGGTGAGCATGGGCAGCTCCGGGTCCGGGACGGCCCCGGCGACCGCCCGGGCCGGCTCGCGGGCGGTGTCCGCGGCGGCGACGCCCGCGGTTCCGGTCACCGCGTCGGCGGCGAGCTGCCCGGTCACCACGTCGCCCCCGGGTGTGCGCGGGCCACCACCTGCAGTTCGGCGAGCAGCGGACCGAGGGCCTCGGTGTGCACGCCGTCGCGGCCGGCCCGGCCGAGGACGGTGGCCAACGGCGGCACCTCCGGCACGGTCAGTCCGGCCTCGGCGAGGACCGCCCCGAGCGCGCCCAGCACCGGCTCGCGCAGGGTCGCCGGGTCGACGCCCACCCGCAGCTCCACCGGGTGCGCCGTGAACAGTTCCTCCAGCAGCGGCCACACGGCGTCCAGCCCGGCCTGCATCCGCTCGGCGGAGTGGGGCGTGCCGTCGCCGAGGCGCAGCGTCCAGGCGGTGGCGTACTCGCGGTGGTAGGCCAGCTCCTTGACCCCGCGCGCCGCGACCGCCGCCAGCACCGGGTCGGGGTGCGCGCTCAGCGCCTCGTACAGGGCGCCGCGCGCGGTGGCGAAGAGCAGCAGCCGGGCGATCGAGTAGGCGAAGTCGCCGTTCGGCGTCTCCACCAGCCGGACGTTGCGGAACTCGTGCTCCTCGCGCCAGTACGCCAGGTCGTCCTCGGTGCGGCCGGTGCCGTCCGCCTGACCGGCCCGGGTCAGCAGCAGGCGGGACTGGCCGAGCAGGTCGAGGCCGAGGTTCGCCAGGGCGACCTCCTCCTCCAGCTCGGGCGCCCGGGTGCACCATTCGATCAGCCGCTGGGCCAGGATCAGGGCGTCGTCGCCGAGCATCTGGCAGTAGGCGGCCAGGTCCGTGCCGTCCGTCCCGGCGGGCAGGGCGGTGTCGACGCCGAGCAGCGGGTCGGCGAAGCCCGTCCCGTACGCCCAGCGGCCCTCGCCCTCGGGGCCGGGGGCAGCCTCGGCCAGGCTGAGGTAGACGTGGTCGTCGTGACCCGCATGGTCCCCGTGGTCCCCGTGGCCCGCGTGGCTCTGCCGGCCCGCGTGGTCCTGGTGGTCCCCGTGGTCGGGGCCGGAGGCGGTGTGCTCCTGCGTGGCGGTGTGGTCCTGCATGGCGGTTCCCCCGTCAGATGTGCGGGACATCCTCGGGGATGTCGTAGAAGGTCGGGTGGCGGTAGACCTTGTCGCCGCTGGGCTCGAAGAACGGGTCGCGCTCGTCCGGGGTGGAGGCGGTGATCGCGTCCGAGCGGACCACCCAGAGGCTGACGCCCTCGTTGCGGCGGGTGTAGAGGTCGCGGGCCGCGAGCAGGGCCATCCGGTCGTCGGCCGCGTGCAGCGAGCCGACGTGCACGTGGTTCAGGCCGCGCCGGGGGCGCACGAACACCTCGTACAGCGGCCAGCCGGCCTTGGACCCCGCCGTGGGCACCGCCTTGGACTCGGCCATGGGCTCGGTCACTTTCCGTTCTCCTGTTCCGTGGCGTGCTGGACGTGCTGGGCCTGCGGCCCGGCCGCGGCGGACTGCTCCGCAGCGCGCTTGGCGGCGTAGGCGACGGCCGCCTCGCGCACCCAGGCGCCGTCCTCGTGGGCGGCGCGGCGGCGTTCGACCCGCTCTGCGTTGCACGGGCCCTGACCGCGGATGACCCGGTTCAGCTCGGACCAGTCCGGCTCGCCGAAGTCCCAGCCGCCACGCTCCTCGTTCCGGCGCAGCTCGGGGTCGGGCAGGGTCACGCCCAGGTGCTCGGCCTGCGGGACGCTCATGTCGACGAACCGCTGCCGCAGCTCGTCGTTGCTGTGCCGCTTGATCCGCCAGGCCATCGAGCGGGCGGTGTTGGGCGAGTCCGCGTCCGAGGGGCCGAACATCATCAGCGACGGCCACCACCAGCGGTCCACGGCGTCCTGGACCATCCGGCGCTGGGCCTCGGTGCCGCGCATCAGCGTCATCAGGAGCTCGTAGCCCTGCCGCTGGTGGAAGGACTCCTCCTTGCAGATCCGCACCATCGCCCGGGCGTACGGGCCGTAGCTGCAGCGGCAGAGCGGCACCTGGTTGCAGATCGCCGCGCCGTCCACCAGCCAGCCGATCACACCGACGTCGGCGAAGGTGAGGGTCGGGTAGTTGAAGATCGAGGAGTACTTCTGGCGGCCGGAGATCAGCTTCTCGGTCAGCTCGGCGCGATCGACCCCGAGGGTCTCGGCGGCGGCGTAGAGGTAGAGGCCGTGACCGGCCTCGTCCTGGGCCTTGGCGAGCAGGATGGCCTTGCGGCGCAGCGAGGGGGCCCGGGTGAGCCAGTTGCCCTCGGGCTGCATGCCGATGATCTCGGAGTGGGCGTGCTGGGCGATCTGCCGGATCAGGGTCGCCCGGTAGGCGTCGGGCATCCAGTCCCTGGGCTCGATCCGCTGCTCGGCGGCGACGACCGCCTCGAACCGGTCCTCCGGCGCCTGCGCGGGAACCGGCTCGGCCACCTCTGCTGTCACCACGGTCCCCTCTCGTGTCCTGCGCGCCGGTCCGCCCGGGGCCCGGGCACCAACCGACTGACCGTTCGGTCGGTACCATTCTGCGCGGCGGGGCGGAGGGATGGCAAGGCACGAAACAGATAACAGCTGACAGATTTCGAAATCTGTCAGCTGTCATCTGTCATCTGTCGGCTGTCATCTGTTCGCCGTTGCCGGTGAGCTGCGGCAGCCGTCGGCTGCGAGCCGTGGCGGCGGTCGGCCATGAGCTGCGGCCGGCGGCCGGCCGTGAGTCGCAGCAGCCGCAGCCGTGGTCAGCCGCCCCCCTCGGCCGCTACTCGCTACCCGCCGCCGGCCCGGCTCGGCTCGGGCGGCGGGCCGTCACCGGCGCACCACCCCCGCTCAGCCCTCCGCACGGTCCCGCAGTCGCGGCAGCGGTACGGCGAGGAGCGCCGCCAGCAGCGCGATCCGGGGGGCGATCTGGTCCAGCCGGATGTGCTCGTGCCGGGCGTGCGCCCCGGCCCCGACCGCACCGAACCCGTCCAGGGTCGGGAGCCCGCGCGAGCCCGGAAGGTTGGTGTCCCCCGCCCCGCCGGCCGGGGCGCCGTCCAGCTGCTGCCCGAGCACCGCCGCGAGCGAACGCACGTGCCGCAGCAACGGGTTGCCGGTCCGCTCGGGCCACGCCGGACGGCTGGACAGCACCTCCGTCCGCACCCTGGCCCCCGGGCGCAGCGCGGTGAGCCGGGCGAGGTGGTCGAGCGTGCGGCGCTGCGCCTCGGCGGTGGAGAACCGCAGCCCGAGCTCGGCCTCGGCCCGGCCCGCGATCACGTTGGCCCGCGAACCGCCGCTGATCCGGCCGGCGTTGAGCTCCGTACCGGGCTGGCCCGCGAGGCCGCGGACCAGCACGAGCTGGTCCACCAGCTCGTCGACCGCCGACACCCCGTCGTGGGCGTCGTTGCCGGCGTGCGCCTCGCGCCCGGTCACGGTGAGCCGGACCCGGGTGCTGCCGCGCCGGGCGGTCTTCAGCCGGCCGTCGGGGTGCGGCGGTTCGAGCCCCAGCACCGCGGCGGCGCCGCGCAGTTGGCGCTCGACCAGGCGCCGCCCGTCCGGACTGCCGACCTCCTCGTCGGAGACCACGACCAGCCGCACGGTCCGGTGCGGCCGCTCGCCGAGGTCCGCGAGAAGGGCCAACGCGCCCTCCAGGATGGCGAGTCCGCCCTTCATGTCGACCACGCCGGGCCCGGTGAGCCGGCCGTTCTCCTCGGTGACCGGCCAGTCCGCCAGGGTGCCCGCCGGCCAGACGGTGTCGTGGTGGCCGACGATCAGCAGGTGCGGCAAGGACTCGTCCCGCCCCTCCCACTCCAGGACGAGGTGGTCTCCGGCCGGGCTGGGCTCGCGCCGGGCGGTGGCGCCGGTGGCCCGGAAGCCGGACGCCAACTCCTCGGCGAGGGCGTCGAGTCGGGTGGCGTCCCCACTGGGTGACTCGATCCGGGCGAGGTCGGCGCAGCGGCGTCGGACGGCGCCGGCGAGGGTACGGGCGCGGACACTGAGTGCCTGTGGCAGGCCGGGCAGTGCCGCGGTGACCGGCGCGCTCCCGGCGGGGGCGGTGGTTCTGGAAGCGGCGGCCGGCCCGGGGTTCGTGCCGGCCGCCGGGGTCGGCACGGGCGAGGTCTGGGCGGGCGACATAGGGGCGGGTGAGGACTGGGCAGGCGAGGACTGGGCGGGTGAGGACTGGGCGGGTGAGGACTGGGCGGGTGAGGACTTGGCGGGCGAGGTCTGGGCCGACGGGGGCGGCGACACCGAAGGAGCGGGCGCCACGGCTGCGGTGGCTGCCGCGGTGACTGCGGCGAGGGCTTCGCCGTCGGCGGCCGCCGGGACGGGGGACGGGTTCCGGTCGGTTTCCGCGGCGGCACCCGGCGCGGCCGACGACCCGACGATCTGGGGACTCAACGCGCGCCTCCGCGGCCGCCGCCGGTATTCAGCGGTCGGGACGGCCGACCGCTCCCGCCCGGGTACCAGGCCCGGCCGGACCGCGCCGTGCGGCCGGGATGATCGGCGGCCCTCCGGAACGGTCCGTCTGGCCCAAGTGCGGTGGAACGGCTGGGCGGCGTGCTTGGCATGTGTGTCCTCCTCGCTCGATCCGGTGGCCCCGGTCCGCCCGGAGCCCCGTGGACGGCGGCCTCCCGGCGGCGGGCGCAGTGGCCTGACCGCCGCAGGGAAGCCGAGATGTGAGCCTAGAAGAACCGTTCGGTTTCCTGCGAGGTGGCCCTGCTCCCAGCGTGCCGGTACCGGGCCCGACCTCGGGCACCCGTCGGGGAACGGCGACGGGCGCACGGCGCGCGGGCCTGGATCGGCGCGCGGGCGCGGTCGCCGGATCGCGCCCATCTCCACCATGGACCCGCCGCCCGACTTCGGCAGCGCAAACCGCCAAGGCACGGCATTTCCACGCCGGATGGGTGACAGCGGCTCAGCCCGCGGTACGAACCGGGAGCACGCGACGGCTCAGGGAAGCCCGACCGGACACCGGGCCTGACTCCGGGGGAACGTCCGGGGAACACCCGCGTGAACACCGGCCGATGGGATGCCCCGACGAGCCCGCCGTGCGCCGTCACCGGACGCAGCGCCGCCTCCCGGGGGCCCTGCAGCCGCCCAAGGCTCCACCGCCACCGGGCGTTCCGCGACCGCACGTGCCGTCGTCGCGGGTACCGCCACCGCGGGACCGGACCGGCCGCCGCCCTCAGGGGCCGTCCCCGACCAGCCCGGCATCGCGTGCCAGCAACGCGGCCTGGACGCGGTTGCCGACGCCGAGCCCGGTCAGGATCCGGCTGACGTGCGCCTTGACGGTGCTCTCCCGCATCCCCAGGGCGCCCGCGATCTCCGCGTTGGAGAGCCCGTCGGCGAGTTCGCGCAACACGTCGGTCTCGCGCGGGGTGAGTCCGGCGACCCGGCCGCGGGCGGCGACCGACCGGGGCGCGCCGACCCTGTGGTACCGGTCGATCAGGCGTCGCGCGGCCGCCGGGTGCAGCATCCCCTGGCCGCCCGCGACGACGTGCACGGCCCGGGCGATGTCGGCGGGCGGGGTGTCCTTGAGCAGGAAGCCGTCGGCCCCGGCGGCGAGCGCTTGGTACACGTACTCGTCCAGGTCGAAGGTGGTGAGCGCGATGACCCGCGGGGCGTCGGGCAGTTCACGCAGTCGACGGGTGGCGGCGATGCCGTCGAGCCGGGGCATCCGGATGTCCATCAGCGCAACGTCGACCCGTCGGCTGCCGGCGATCTCGACGGCCTGGAACCCGTCGGCGGCCTCGGCCACCACGGTCAGCGCCGGGTCCTGGGCCAGCAGGTCGACCAGTCCGAGCCGGACCAGCGCGTCGTCGTCGACCACCATCGTGCGGATCATGCGGTCTCCTCCGGCTGCTGCGTCGGCGGCTTCGGTCGCCGCTCCGGGTGCCTCGGTTGCGTCGCGTGCGTCGGGTGCGTCGGGTGCCGCTTCGGCGGCCCGGGCGGCCCGGGGAGTGCAGGTGGCTCGGACAGCTCGGACAGCTCGGGCACCTCGGGCACCTCGGACACCTCCGACACCTCGAACAGCTCGGGCCCCTCGGCTCGTATCGGCGGCCGCGGACGGCCCGGCGCCGTCCCCGGCGGGCGGCCCGGCCCGGGCAACCGGGCGGAGAGCCGGAAGCCGCCGGTGCCGTCCGGTCCCGCGTCGAGGTCACCGCCGAGCGCGCCGACCCGTTCACTCAGCCCCACCAGGCCGTACCCGCCGCCCGTGCCCCGACCGTCGGACGGCGCCCCGGCCGGACCGTTGCGGACCTCGACCGTGGTCGCCGGCTCCCCGTAGCCGACCCGGACGGTGACCGGCGCGGCCGTCGCGTGCTTGCGGGCGTTGGTCAAGGCCTCCTGGACCAGGCGGTGCACGGCCAGCCGGTGGGTGGTCGGGACGGCCTCCGGGTCCCCGGAGAGGGCCAGTTCGACCCGCTGTCCCGCCTGGGTCGCCTCCCCGACGAGCTCGGCGAGGTCACGCAGGGCGGGTGCCGGGGCGGACCCGGCTCCGCCCGGCGCAAGCGGCTCGCCCCCGCCGTCGGCCCTGTCCGGCGGGTCGGCGCGCAGTACTCCCAGGACGTCGCGCAGGTCGTCGAGCGAGCAGGCGGCGGTGGTGCGCAGCAGTTCGAGCCGGTGGCCGAGCCGGTCCAGGTCGTCGGCGACGGTGCCGGCCCGGGCCTGGTCCCGCAGCACTCCGGCGTGCAGCACCAGCAGGCTGAGACGGTGGGCCAGCACGTCGTGCATCTCCCGGGCGATCCGGGCGCGTTCGGCGGCCCGGGCCTGTTCGGCGCGCAGCTCGCGTTCACGGCGCAGCGCGTCGACCTGCTCGTGCAGGGTGTGGATCAGCACCCGCCTGCCATGCAGCCACAGGCCGACCGACAAGGCGGCGGCCTGGACGAGGAGTTGGGCCCCGGTGGTACCGGCCCAGCCGACCGGCGAATCCGCGCCGGACCCGCTGGCCACCGCGATGACCGCGCCCCCGGCCACCGCCGGGCCGGTCCGGCCGAGGTAGGCGAGGTGGAAGACGCTGAACAGCCCGGGGAAGGCCCGGTCGAACACCCCGGCGGTGAGTACCGGCAGGACGGCGGACGCGACCGGGTAGCGGCGGGCGAGGAACAACGAGAGCGAGGCCAGCGCGACCACGGCCGTACGCGGTGCGCGCAGCGGACCGTCCGCCTGGAGCCACTGCACCACGGCCTCCTCCGCGGCGAGGGCGAGCAGGCCGAGCAGCAGCACCGTGTCGGTCCACGACCGGTGGTCCGGGCCGTACCAGCCGAGCAGGCTCCTGCGCATCGGGCCCCTCCTCCCGTCGGCCCGAAGGCCTTCCGTCCGCCTACGGTCCTCCTGGCGGCGGCTTCCTCCGCCCTGCTGCCGCCAGTCCCCCGCTTCCACCGCTTCCCCCACCCTCCGGTCCTCGTGCTCCTTCTGCCCTCTCTCCTCCTCTTCACCGCATCGGGCTTCGGCCCGTCCCCGACCCGGGGCGAGGAACTCGGGCCCGGGGCTCGGGACTCGGGGTTCGGACTCGGGACTCGGACCCGGGACTCGGGCTCGATGCCAGGTGCGCCCGGCATCGAGCCGCCCCTGTCCTCCGGCCACCCGCACCCTCGACTTTCGTCGGGGGCGCCCGTCACTGACCGGCCGATCCGCGGCGGTCCGGCCCTGCCTAGCGTCGATGACATGACGAACGACCAGCTCGGGCGCCGCCCCGACTCCACCTCTCCGAAGCGGAGTTCATCCTCCGCGGGGGACCATCTGCTGTTCCTCGCCGAGGCCCTGCGCACCTTCCACGACACCGGCGCGCTGGCCCCGAGCGGCCCGGACCTGGTGAACGCCCTGGTCGTACCGGTCCTCAGCCGTCCGAACCGTCCGATCTCGGTGCTGGAGGTCGGCGCCGGCACCGGCGTCGTGACCCGCCGCCTGGTCCGGGTGCTGCGCCCGGGCGACCGGTTGCACGTCGTCGAGGCGAACCCGCGGTTCGCCGACCGGCTGCGGGAGGACCCGGTGCTGGCCGCCCGCCACCCGGGGACCGGGCTGCGCATCTCCGGCTGCCGGGTCGAGGAACTGCCGCACTGCCGGACGGCGGTGGCGGCAGCGGGAGCCGGACCGGAGGAACACGGGGAACGGTATGACGCGATCGTGTCCGGACTGCCGTTCACCAACTTTCACCCCGCGCGGGTGCGCGAGATCCTCGACCTCTACCTGCGGCTGCTGACGCCCGGCGGCGAGCTGACGTACTTCGGGTACCTCGGCACCACGACGGCGCGCACCCTCACCTCGGGGCCCCGCCGGGGCGCCCGTCACCGGGCGGTGGTCCGACTGCTGCGGCAGTTCGAGGCGGCGTACGGGCTCGGCGGGCGCACGGTGTGGCGCAACCTCCCGCCCGCCCGCGCCCACCTCCTCCGCTCCCCGGGCGGGCACGAGGACTGGAGGACGCCCGGGGGAACGGTCACCGCCCGCGGCGCGACGGCCCGGGCCGCGGCGACCGACGGCGCGACGACCGACGGCGCGACGACCGACGGCACCTCAACCGAAGGCGCAGCGACCGAAGGCACCTCAACCACCAGCGCCTCAACCACCAGCGCCGCAACCAACAGCGCCGCAACCGACGGCGCCGCGAGCGAGCCGACGGGCGGGGCGGCCCCCACCGCTCGATGATGGACCGGGGCCGGGCCCGGCTCCGACTCTCCGGCAGTGAGGAGCCGCGATGACCCTCTCGGTCCGCGACGTGGAAGACCGGCACCGCTTCGAAGCGTGGGTGGACGACGAGCTCGCGGGCTTCGCCGAGTACCTGCGCAGCGACCACCTGGTGGTCTACCCGCACACCGTGGTCGAGTCCGCCTTCGAGGGCCGGGGCATCGGCAGCGCGCTCGCCCGCGCGGCACTGGACGACGCCCGCGCCCGCGACCTGCCCGTCCTGGCCACCTGCACGTTCATCAAGGGCTGGATGCTCAGGCACCCCGAGTACACCGACCTCGCGTACGAGAACCGCAGCCGGGTCGCCGACTGATGGCCGACGAACCAACCGGCGAACCGGCAGGCGAACCGGCCGACGGCGGGGAGAGCGCCCGGGAGAGCGCCCACGAGAGCGCCCGGCGGGGCGACCGGGGCGGCGGCGCCCGCACCTACGAGGGTGCGGGCATCGCCGTCAGCTTCGACGCCCGGGTCTGCCGGCACGCCGCCGAGTGCGTGCGCGGCCTGCCGGAGGTGTTCGACACCGGGCGGCGGCCGTGGATCACACCGAACGCGGCGGCGCCCGAGGCCGTCGCCGAGGTGGTGCGGCGCTGCCCCACCGGCGCGCTGCGCTACCGGCGGGCCGACGGCGGCCTTGAGGAGCCGGACCGGCCGACCACGGTGCTGCGGACGGCGGACGGACGGCTGCTGGTACGCGGGGATCTGCGGGTGACGGGCACGGACGGCGAGGTGCGGGACACCCCGCGGGCGATGCTCTGCGGCTGCGGGCTCAGCGGCGGGCAGCCGTACTGCGACCGGTCGGGAGCGTGCCGCGACACCTGACGGATGACGACCAACAGATGACAGCCGACAGATTTCAACTTTCAGATGACAGATGACAGACGACAGCGAACAGATTTTGAAATCTGTTCGCTGTCGTGGCATAGTGACACCCGGGCCACCCTGCCCGCGACGCCGCGCCCCGCCGTCAGTGCCGAGCCGCCACACCACGGCACCGCCGCACTCCCGCGCCGCCCGGCGTCGCACCCGCCCCTTGGACCTCGGAGTCACCCATGTCCTCGAACACCCGCCCCGCGCAGCGCCCGCTCGGCACCACCGGGCTCGTCACCTCGGCCCTCGGCCTCGGCTGCATGGGCATGTCCGACATGTACGGCCCGGCCGACGAGGCCGAGAGCATCGCCACCATCCATGCCGCCCTCGACGCCGGGATCACCCTGCTCGACACCGGTGACTTCTACGGCATGGGCCACAACGAACTGCTGATCCACGAGGCGCTGCGCGACCGCGACCGCGAGAGCGTGCAGATCAGCGTGAAGTTCGGCGCCCAGCGCAGCCCGGACGGCCAGTGGCTCGGCTACGACACGAGCCCTGCCGCCACCAAGACCGCCCTCACCTACACCCTGCGCCGTCTGCGCACCGACTACGTCGACGTCTACCGCCCGGCCCGCCTCGACACGGAGGTCCCGATCGAGGAGACCGTCGGTGCCATCGCCGACCTGGTGAAGGCCGGCTACGTACGCCACATCGGCCTCTCCGAGGTCGGTGCCGAGACCTTGCGCCGCGCCGCCGCCGTCCACCCGATCAGCGACCTGCAGATCGAGTACTCGCTGCTCACCCGCTCGATCGAGGCCTCCGTCCTCCCCGCCGCCCGCGAGCTCGGCATCGGCATCACCGCGTACGGGGTGCTCTCCCGCGGCCTGCTCAGCGGCCACTGGAACCCGGAGCGCGCCCTCGCCGGGACCGACTTCCGCAGCCATAGCCCGCGCTTCCAGGGCGAGAACCTGACGCACAACCTGGCACTGGTCGAGCAGCTGCGCGCGATCGCCGCCGAGAAGGGCGCGAGCGTCGCCCAGGTCGCCATCGCCTGGGTGGTCTCGCGGGGGCAGGACGTCGTCCCGCTGGTCGGCGCCCGCCGCCGGGAGCGCCTCACCGAGGCCCTCGGCGCCCTCGACGTCACCCTGACCGGGGCCGACCTCGCCGCCATCGAGGCCGCCGTCCCGGCCGGCTCCGCCGCAGGTGACCGGTACGCTGCCGCGCAGATGGCCCGTCTGGACAGCGAGCGCTGACCTTCCCGGGCTCTCCTCACGCACGCAGCTCCACCGGCACCTCAGCTCCACGGCGCCTCAGCTCCACAGCGCCTCAGCCCCACAGCACCGCAGCTCCGCAGCACCGCAGCACCAACCGACCGACCGCACGACCCTAAGGACGGACCTCCCCGTGACCACGGACACCACACTCACCGCCGAGCAGATCCTGATCGCGGCGGAGGACGTCCTCCGGCGGTTCGGCCCGGCCAAGGCCACCGTCGTGGACGTCGCCCGGATCCTCGGCGTCAGCCACAGCAGCGTCTACCGCCACTTCCCGAGCAAGGCGGCGCTGCGCGAGGCGGTCACCCAGCGCTGGCTCGACCAGGCGCACCACCAGCTGGCGGCCATCTCCACCGAGGGCGGCCCCGCCGGCGATCGGCTGCACCGCTGGCTGACGACGCTGTTCGCGGCCAAGCGGAAGAAGGCGCTCGACGACCCGGAGCTGTTCGCCACCTACATGGTGCTGGTCGACGAGAACAGCGGCACCGTCGACGCGCACATCGACACCCTGGTCCGGCAGATCGGGCAGATCTTCCAGGACGGCGTGGACGCCAAGGAGTTCAAGCTCGCCCACGTCCAGAACACGGCTCGCGCCGTGTTCGACGCCACCGCCCCGTTCCACGACCCGGCCTACGCGGCCACCTGGTCGTCGCCGGGCGCGGACGACCGCTTCGAGGCCGTGTGGAAGCTCGTCCTCGGCGGCCTCGCGGCCAGGTGAGCCACCCGCACCCTCGGTCGAGGCGCCGGCAGGCGGGCAGAAACCCGGTGGCCGGCGCCTCTGCCGTCCGGCAGACTGCCGCGCACAGTCGGTCTCACTCGGAGGATGACATGCGTGCGGCCGGACCGGTCCTGGACAGCCTGCAGGGGCTCGCCCTCGGCGACGCCTTCGGCGATCGCTGGTTCTCGGTCCCGGTGGACGAGGCGCCCGCCGCACTGGCCGCGCGCCTGACCCGCCCCGCGCCCTGGCACTGGACCGACGACACCGCGATGGCCCTGGTCCTGGTCCGTCACCTGGCCGTCCACGGAGCGGTCCGACAGGACACGTTGGCCGGGGAGTTCGCCGCCGAGTACACGCGCGAGTACGACCGCAAGTACGGCCCGTCGATGCACCGGGTACTGCGCGGCATCGAGGCGGGCGGTGACTGGCGCACCGTCACGGCGGGCCAGTTCGAGGGCCAGGGCTCGTACGGGAACGGTGCCGCGATGCGGGTCGCCCCGCTGGGTGCCTGGTTCGCCGACGACCTGGACGAGGTCGTCCGGCAGGCCGAACTGCAGGCGCTCACCACGCACTTCCACCCGGAGGCGGTCGTCGGCGCGGTGGCGGTGGCCCTCGCGGCCGCGTTCGCCGTCCGGAGCCGGGGCGAAACCCCGCCCGGCCGGGCCGAGTTGCTGACCGAGATCGCCGGACGGCTGCCCGACAGCGACGTCCGGTCCGGCCTGCGGGTCGCTGCCCGGATGCCCGGGCGCACCAGCGTCCGGCACGCCGCCACCGTGCTCGGCTCCGGGGCCCTGATCTCCGCCCCGGACACCGTCCCGTTCGCCCTCTGGTCCGCCGCCGGGCACCCGGACTCGCTGCCCGGGGCGATCTGGCACACCCTGGAGGGCTGGGGCGACCAGGACACCACCTGCGCCATCGCCGCCGGGGTGGTCGCCGCCCGCACCGGGCTCGCCGGTGTCCCGGCCGCCTGGCTGCACGCCCGCGAGGACCTGCCGGGCTGGGTGGCGGAGGTGTCCGCGGACACCGGGCGACGCTCGGACGCCCGAGCGCACGAAGCGGCCGCGGCAGTCACACCGGCCGCGGCAGCCGGGCCGACCGGGGCAGCCACACCGACCGCGGCAGCCACACCGGCCGGTCAGCGCCGGACGATGCGGACGAGCACGCCGTAGAGGAACAGCAGCACCACCGCGCCGCCGATCGCCGACACCCAGGTCGTCAGGTCGAGGAAGCTCACCTTCACCGTCCCGTGCATCCAGTGCGAGACGATCCAGGTGCCGACGTAGGAGCCGGTGATGCCGATCAGGGTGGTGCCGATCAGACCCCGCTCGCCCTTGCCCGGCATCGCCATCCTGGCCAAGGTCCCCGACACCAGGCCCAGCACGATCCACGCCATCCAGCTCATCAGTCGCCCCTCGCGTCATCGGCGTGACGGTCCCGTCGAGACTCCGGGCCCGGTCCGAAGGACGCGGGAGGGCGCCGCTTGGTTTCCGGCGCCCGTGAGGAACGACGCGAACCGGCCACCCGGCCGGCCTCGTGAGCCGGCGAATCCGCACCGTTCCTCGCGTCCCGGGCAGTTCCTCGCAGCGTCTCGCAGCTCCGCCCGCCTCCTCGCGACGCCTCGCGACGTCTTCCGGCTCCTCCTAGCGGCGCGAGTTGCCGAACAGCAGCCGGTAGGCGATCAGCAGCACCAGGGCGCCGCCGATCGCCGACACCCAGGTCGCCCCGTCGAAGAAGTGCGCGTTGATCGACCGGTGCATGAAGTGCGACGCGATCCAACCGCCGACGAAGGACCCGGCGATGCCGATCAGAGTGGTCACGATCAGGCCGCCCGGGTCCTTGCCCGGCAGCAACAGCTTGGCCAGCGCTCCCGCGACCAGGCCCAGCACGATCCACGCGACGATGCCCATCCGTCCGTCCTTCCTGTCCACCGACGAGACGGCCCCGTTCCGTCCGCTCTGCCCCGAAGGACGCCGCCGCCCGCCGCCCGGTTCCGACGCCGCCGCGCGGAGCACCCGAAACCGGCCGCCGCCCCCTTTCCCGCCGTGCGTGGCGTCCTTCCGGCGAGCCGCCGGCGCCGGAATACTGCGGCCATGCGCATCCTGATCGCCACCGCCGGGTCCCGCGGCGACGTGGCTCCCTTCACCGGGCTCGGGGTCCGCCTGCGGGCGGCCGGCCACCAGGTGGCCGTCGCCACCCACACCACCTTCGCCGAATCCGTACGGTCGGCGGGGCTGGAGTTCCGCCCGCTGCCGGTCGACCCGCGCGCCGAACTCGCCTCCGACCGGGGGCAGCGGCTGTTGCAGGCCGACAGCGGCCCTGCAACAGTCCTCCGACTCCTGCGACTTGGCCGGAAGTTCATGCCCGCGCTGGGGGACGGGATCGTCGAAGCCGTCGCCCTCGGCACCGACCTCCTGCTGACCACCGGCACCACCAGCGCGCTCGGTCAGGTCGCCGCCGAGGCGGCCGGCCTTCCCACCATCGGGCTGTTCCTCCAACCCATCTCCCCCACTCGGGAGTTCGCGCCCGCCGTCACCGGCACGCGATCGCTCTCCAAGCCCGGCAACCTGCTCGCCGGCCACACCGTCCAGACCGCGACCGACCAGCTGTTCGCCCCGGCCGTCCGCGGACTGCGCCGCCGGCTCGGCCTGCCGTCGCGCCGCATCTCCCGGGCCCGACGCGACCACCCGGTCCTGCACGGCTTCTCACCGACGGTCGTCCCCCGCCCGGCCGACTGGCACCCCCGGCTGGACGTGGCGGGCTACTGGTGGCCGGCCGCCCGGCCGGACTGGCAACCCCCGGACCGGCTCGTCGACTTCCTGGCCGCCGGGCCGCCCCCGGTCTTCGTCGGCTTCGGCAGCCTGGTCGTCCCGGACCCCGAGCGGCTCAGCGCCACCGTCCTCGCCGCCGCCCGCGCCGCCCGGGTGCGCCTCCTTCTGCAGGAGGGCTGGAGCGGCCTGACCGCCGAGGACTCGGATACCGTCCTGACCATCGGCGACACCCCGCACGACTGGCTGTTCCCCCGCACGGCCGCCGTGGTCCACCACGCCGGAGCCGGCACCACGGCGGCCGCCCTCCGCTCCGGCACCCCCACCGTGCCCGTGCCCGCCCAACTGGACGCCCCCTTCTGGTCCGCGCGGCTCACCGCCCTCGGCGTCTCCCCCGGCCCCGTCCCGCTGCGCGCCCTCACCGCCGCCCGCCTCGCCACCGCCCTCCGCCGCACTCTCGACACCCCCCACTACCGCACCCGGGCCCGCGTCCTCGCCGCCGCCCTCACCACCGAGGACGGCGCCGCGAAGGTCCTCACGGCCGTCGAGCGTGCGGCGGCGAGCCGGTGACGGGCCGACACCGCGGTGAGCGCCGACAGCGGTGAGCGCCGCCCCGCCGCCCTTCGACCGCTACCGCCCGGCCGGCACCTTCCGCCGCCGCCCGCCACCCCCGGCCTCGGGCCTCCGGCCGAGGCCGAGCAGGACGTAGAGGGTCGCCGAGGACGCGAGGCCGACGGCCCAGCCGTAGTCGGCGAGCGGCTTGAGGAGGGGGACGAGGCCGTCGGCCGGGAAGGGGCCCTGTTCGACCCCGTGGGCGTCGACGGTGGAGTAGGAGCCGCCGACCGCCAGCAGGCCGCCCACCAGCAGCGCCGCGACGGCACGCCGGTTCCAGCCGCCCGCGTACCAGTACGTCCCGCCCGGCCGGTAGAGCTCGGCGAGTTCGAGCCGGGTGCGGCGCAGCAGCCAGTAGTCGGCGATCAGGACGCCGGCGACCGTTCCGAGCAGGCCGCCGACGACGCCCAGCCAGGTGTAGATGTAGACGTGCGGGTCGGAGATCAGCCGCCACGGGAAGATCGCGATGCCCACGACGCCCGTGATCAGGGCCCCGGTGCGGAAGTTGACGAACCGGGGCAGCAGGTTGGCGAGGTCGTAGGCCGGCGAGACGACGTTGGCGGCGATGTTCACCGACAGGGTCGCGACCAGGACGGTCAGCAGTGCGAACAGGATGCCGGCCGGGTTCTCCATCTTCGCGGCGAGCTGGATCGGGTCCCACACCGGTTCGCCGTACACGGCCTGGGAGCCGGAGGTGACGAGCACGGACAGCAGCGCGAAGAACGTCATCGTGGTCGGCAACCCGAGCGCCTGGCCGCGGATCTGGGCCCGCTGGCTGCCGCCGAAGCGGGTGAAGTCAGGGATGTTGAGCGAGAGGGTGGACCAGAAGCCGATCATGCCCATCAGTGCCGGGAAGAAGACCTTCCAGAAGTCGCGGCCCCACCCCAGCGCGGACGGCTGGTCGAGCAGCGGCCCGAACCCGCCCGCCTTGACGGTGATCCACACCAGCAGGGCGAGCGCGCCGACGATGACGAACGGCGCCGCCCAGTTCTCGAAGCGGCGCAGCGCCTCCATGCCGCGGGCGATGACGGCCATCTCGATCAGCCAGAACAGCAGGAAGGAGAGCCACTGGGTCCACGGGTAGCCGGCGAACTCGCCCGCGGTGCGCCAGGATTCGCCGAGCAGCTTGCCGGCGAGCAGGAAGATGCCCTCCCCGCCGATCCAGGTCTGGATGCCGAACCAGGCGCAGGCGACCGCCGCCCGCAGGAGCGCGGGCAGGTTGGCGCCGCGCAGGCCGAACGAGGCCCGGGCGAAGACCGGGAAGGGGATGCCGTACTTGGTGCCCGCGTGCCCGGTGAGCAGCATCGGGACGAGCACGATCAGGTTGGCGAGTGCGATGGTCAGCACCGCCTGCTTCCAGTCCATGCCGATCGCGACCAGGCCGGAGGCCAGCGTCCAGGAGGGGATGTTGTGGGCCATGCCGACCCAGAGTGCGAGGAAGTTGTAGGTGGTCCAGGTGCGCCGTGCCACCGGGACCGGTATCAGGTCGTCGCTGGTGAAGCCGTTGGCTGGCAACTCCCCGACGGACGGGTCGAGTTCGACCCGTCCGTCGGGGTGCTGCCACTGTCCGCCGCCGCCGGTCGCGGTGTCGGCCATGGGCAACTCCCGTCTGCTGCAGCTGGGATCGCTCGGGGATCACAAGTGCGGGATGACGTCCGTCCCGTAGGCGTCGATGGTGGACTCGATCGCGTCGTGCATCGCGTAGACGGCGAACTGGTGGACGCCGAGCGAGCGGAGTTCCGCCAGCCGGGCACGCTGCACCTCGGCCGGGCCGATCAGGCAGAAGCGGTCCACGATCTCGTCCGGGACGAAGGCCGTGTCCGGGTTCCCGGCGCGGCCGTGGTGGCTGTAGTCGTAGCCCTGCCGGCCCTTGATGTAGTCGGTGAGCGCCTCCGGCACCAGGTCGGAGTGCTCGCCGTAGTGGGTGACCAGGTCGGCGACGTGGTTGCCGACCATCCCGCCGAACCAGCGGCACTGTTCCCGGGCGTGGGCGAGCGCGGCGGGCGAGTCGTCGGCGGTGACGTAGGCGGGTGCGGCGACGCAGATGGTGACCGAGTCGGGGTCCCGGCCCGCCTCGACGGCGGCGGCCCGCACCGCCTTGACCATGAACTCGGTGAGGTAGGGGTCGGCCAGTTGCAGGATGAACCCGTCCGCCTGCCGGCCGGTCAGGGCCAGCGCCTTCGGGCCGTACGCGCCCATCCAGATCGGCAGCGACGCACCGGGGCCGACCCACGGCAGGTGCATCTCGGTGCCGTCCACCTCGACGGTGCGCCCTTCCGCCAACTCCTTGACGGCGTGCATGGCTTCGGAGAGCCGGGCGAGGGTGGCCGGGCGGCGTCCGGCGACCCGCATGGCGGAGTCGCCGCGGCCGATCCCGCAGACCGTGCGGTTGCCGTACATGTCGTTGAGCGTGGCGAACAGGGAGGCGGTGACCTCCCAGGTGCGGGTCGAGGGGTTGGTGACCATCGAGCCGACCGTCAGCCGCTCGGTCTCGGCGAGGATGCGGCTGTAGATGACGAAGGGCTCCTGCCACAGGACGCAGGAGTCGAAGGTCCAGCCGTGGCTGAACCCGGCGCGTTCGGCACGGATCATCCGGTCGATGAGGGTGCGGGCGGGCGGGTCGGTCTGCAGGACGAGGCCGATGTCCATGGGTGGCTCCAGGAAAGGGGGGACCGCCGCCCGGCCCGCCGGTCGGGCCCGGGCGGCGGCTGGTCGACTAAGGGGACGTGCGGGTTCAGACCAGGTACTGGCAGGTGTCGCGGCGCAGGAAGGTGCCGTGTCCGGCCCGGCCGAGCCAGGTGCCGTCGTCCAGCACGACGGTGCCGCGCGAGAGCACGGTGCGCGCCCGGCCGGTGAGCCGGCGGCCCTCGTACGCGGAGTAGTCCACGTTCATGTGGTGGGTCGCGGCGGAGACGGTCTGCACCGCGGTGGGGTCGTAGACGACGAGGTCGGCGTCGGCGCCCGGCGCGATGGTGCCCTTGCGCGGGTGCAGCCCGAACATCCGGGCGGGCGTGGTGCAGGCGATCTCGATCCAGCGGCGCCGGCTGATGTGCCCGTCCACCACGGCCTGGTGGAGCAGGTCCATCCGGTTCTCGACCCCCGGGAGGCCGTTGGGGATCTTCGAGAAGTCCCCGCGCCCGAGTTCCTTCTGCCCGACGAAGCAGAACGGGCAGTGGTCGGTGGAGACCACCTGGAGGTCGTTGGTGCGCAGCCCGCGCCAGAGCGCCTCTTGGTGCTCGCGCGGCCGCAGCGGCGTGCTGCACACGTACTTGGCGCCCTCGAAGCCGTCGGCGCCCTCCTCGGCGAGGTTGTCGGTGGAGAGGAAGAGGTACTGCGGGCAGGTCTCGCCGAAGACGTTGAGGCCGGCGTCGCGTGCCCGGGTGAGTTCGGCGAGGGCGGAGGCGGCGGAGACGTGCACCACGTAGAGCGGGCTGCCGGCGACCTGGGCGAGCTTGATCGCCCGGTGGGTGGCCTCGGCTTCCAGCAGTTCGCGGCGGACCTCGCCGTGGTACCGCGGGTCGGTCTTCCCGGCGGCGAGCGCCTGCTCGACCAGGACGTCGATGGCGATGCCGTTCTCGGCGTGCATCATGATCAGCCCGCCGTTGGCGGCGCCGCGCTGCATGGCCCGCAGGATGCGTCCGTCGTCGCTGTAGAAGACGCCGGGGTAGGCCATGAAGAGCTTGAAGGAGGTGGACTCGCCGGAGTCGACGAGGGTGTCCATCTCCTTCAGCACGCCGTCGTTGACGTCGGAGACGATGGTGTGGAAGGCGTAGTCGACGGCGCAGTTGCCGTCGGCCTTGGCGTGCCAGGTGTCCAGGCCCTCGCGCAGCGAGCCGCCGACCGGCTGGACGGCGAAGTCCACGATGGTGGTGGTGCCGCCCCAGGCGGCGGCCCGGGTGCCGGTCTCGAAGGTGTCGGAGGCCGCGGTGCCGCCGAACGGCAGTTCCATGTGGGTGTGGGCGTCGACGCCGCCCGGGACGACGTAGTGGCCGGTGGCGTCGATGACGGTGTCGGCGGTCCAGGCCCCGGCGGCGGAGCTGCCGGTGGTGGCGAGGGCGGCGACGCGCTCGCCCTCGATCAGGACGTCGGCACGGAGTTCGTCGGTGGCCGTGATGACGAGGCCGCCGCGGACGATCGTGCGCTGGTGCGGGTCGCGGGTGGTCATCGCGCTGCTCCTCAGGCCTCGGCCAGTGGTCCGTAGGCGTCGGGGCGGCGGTCGCGGTAGAACGCCCACTGCTGGCGGACCTGTTCGATCAGGCCGAGGTCGAGGTCGCGGACGACCAGTTCCTCCTCCTTGTCGGAGGCGACGTCGCCGACGAACTGGCCGCGCGGGTCCACGAAGTACGAGGTGCCGTAGAAGTCGTTGTCGCCGTACTCCTCGGTGCCGACCCGGTTGATGGCGGCGACGAAGTACTCGTTGGCGACGGCGGCGGCGGGCTGTTCGAGCTGCCACAGGTAGGCGGACAGGCCGCGGCTGGTGGCGGAGGGGTTGTAGACGATCTGCGCGCCGGCCAGGCCCAGGGCGCGCCAGCCCTCGGGGAAGTGGCGGTCGTAGCAGATGTAGACCCCGACCTTGCCGACGGCGGTGTCGAACACCGGCCAGCCGAGGTTGCCGGGCTTGAAGTAGTACTTCTCCCAGAAGCCCTTGACCTGCGGGATGTGGTGCTTGCGGTACTTGCCGAGGTAGCTGCCGTCGGCGTCGATCACGGCGGCGGTGTTGTAGTAGACGCCGGCCTGTTCCTCCTCGTAGACCGGGACGACGACGACCAGCCCGAGTTCGCGGGCGAGGTCCTGCATCCGGCGCACGGTCGGGCCGTCCGGGACGGCCTCGGCCCAGCGGTAGTGCTCGGGCTCCTGGACCTGGCAGAAGTAGGGCGAGTTGAAGACCTCCTGGAATCCGATGATCTTCGCGCCCTGGGCGGCGGCCTCCCGGGCGTACCGCTCGTGGAGCGCGATCATGCTCTCCTGGTCGCCGGTCCAACGGGTCTGGACGAGCGCGGCACGGACGATCTGCGACATGGGTACCTCCGCAACTCCGCGGCCCGGCCGTGCGGTCGGGGCCCGCGGTCCGATGGTTGACGGGGCGGGTCTGACCCGCGGGTCCGCTCGGGGATCCGCGGGGGTCTACGTGCGTAGAAAGCGATCTGTAGACGGTAGGCCGGGCCTTGGTGGCCTGACAATACGTCGGCGGAAACGCGTCTGGGGCGATCCTGTTGCGCGGACACGCGGACGGTCCTGGGTGGGATGAAAGGCTCATCTACCCCGTACGTAGCCTCCTTACTCATTCGAGTGAAACCGGGCACCCGGGGTGCGGATCCGGCCAGCACGGGGTAGGAGCCGCGTCGAGACCGTCGTGGATCACTGCGGACCGTCAGTCCTCGGTGGTTTCATACGAGTTCGGCGGCCCGGCCACGGGGGATCGGAGCGGCCGCACGGGGGTGACGGATGACAGTGGAGTCGAACTCCGCGGCGGACACGACGCGTGAGGCGCCGGGCACGACGCGCGAGGCAGCCGGGGGCAGCCCGGCGGGGCGGCCGCCCGCCCTGCCTGCCTGGGCCGGTCTGCTGCTGGCCGTCGGCACGCTGCTGCCGGTGGTCCTCGGTGCGGCGCTGTTCCGCCGCCTGGCTCCGAGCGTGCGGGACGTCGCCCTCCAACTGGCCGGGTCCCGTGCGGCCGCCGAGGCCGTGGTCGGCGGCCGCCCCGGCGACTACCTGGCCGCGCTGCGCGCCGACGGCTGGCTGATCGGCGGGTACGGGCTGACCCTGGTGGCCGCCGCGCTGCTCGGCGGGTACGTGCTCGGGGGCGGGTTACGCCGGCCGCCGGCGCTCGCGGTCGGCGGCGCCGGCCTGCTCGCCGCCTGCTGCGACCTCGGCGAGGACGCACTCCTGCGCGACGGGCTCAACGGCCTCTCCACCACGGCGTCCGACGCCCCCTTCGCGGTCGCCACCGCGCTCGCCACCGTCAAGTGGCTGCTGCTCCTGCCCGCCGGGGCGGTCGCGGTGGGCATCGTGGCGGTGACCGCCGCCCGGGCGGTGCGCGGGCTGCTGCCGGCCCGGACCGGCGGCGCCGCGGCCGTCGACGGAGTCCCGGCCGCCGACGGGGGCGCGAGCGAGGGCACCGCCGACCGCCCGGCGCTGATCCCGCCCTGGCCGGTGGCCACCCGGCACGGCGAGCCGGCGCCGCGCCCGCACCTGCCGCCCTCGAAGGCCACACCGGCCCCGGCGCTCACACCGGCCACACCGACCCCACCGGCCCCGGCACTCACAGTGGCCCCACCAGCCCCACAGGCCGGACCCGACCGGCACGCCCACTGGCGCGACGCCGCCCGGGTGCCGCCCGGCCGGGAGCCCGCCGAACTCGGCTTCTGCGTCTCGGGCGGCGGGATCCGCTCGGCCTGCGTCACGCTCGGCGCGCTCCAGTCGCTGCGGCCCTGGCTGAAGCGGGCCAGGTACCTCGTCTCCGTCTCGGGCGGCGGCTACACCGTCGGCGCGCTGCAGCTCGCGCTCAGCGACTCCGCGCCCGACAGCCCGGTGCACGCCGTCTCCGGCCTGACGGCCGACACCGTGATGGAGCCCGGTTCCCCGGAGGAGGACCACCTCCGCCGGCACGGCAAGTACCTCGCCGACGGCGCCGGGCAGTGGCTGGTCGCCCTCGGGACGCTGCTGCGCGGCGTGCTGTCCGCGCTCACCCTGCTGCTGGCGGCCGTCCTGACGCTCGGTCTCGCGCTGAGCCGCTTCTACCACGCCGTCCCGCTCACCGACCTGGGCCGGCTGGCGGCGGCCGGCCTGCGCCACCCGGGCGCCGTGCCGGGTGCGCTGGAGTTCCGGGCGCCCGCGCTCGCCGCCGTCGGCGCGCTGCCGGCGGCGGCCGCCGGGTGCTGGCTGCTGTGGCTGCTGGCCTTCCCGTCGCTCGGCTGGCAGGCGGTGCTGCCGCGCGCCCTGCGCCGGCTCAACCTCGCCGCGCTCGGGCTGGCCGGCCTGCTGGCCGTCGGCGTGCTGGCGGTCCCCGGGCTGGCCTGGGGGGCGGTGCGGCTCCAGCAGTCCCTGGCGGCCGGCCCGCAGCTGACCGGTGCCGGTCTCAGCCTGACCGTGGTGCTCAGCTACCTGGCACTGCTGCTCGGCATCCTCTGGCGCGACCGCCGGACGGTCGGCCGGGGCGCCTCCGCCCTCGGCGGGGCGCTGCGCGACACCGGCCGGGCCGGTGGCGGCCTGACCTCCACCCTCACCCAGTACCTGGTGGTGTGGGCGGCCGCGCTGGCACTGACGACGGGCGCGCTGCTGGCCCTCGGCTGGGCGGTCGCCACCGGGTACGCCTGGCCGGCGGCCTTCCAGGTGCTGCTGCCGCTGGTGCTCGGCGCGGTCGGGCTCAACCTCGACCAGACCTGGATGAGCCTGCACCCGTTCTACCGGCAGCGGCTGGCCTCGGCGTTCGCGGTCCGCCGGGCCACCGACGGCGGCCGGTCCCTGGCCCGCCCGTACGACTTCTTCCGCGAGCGGACCCGGCTCAGCCACTACGGGGCCCGGCACCCGGACTTCCCCCAGGTGATCTTCTCGGCGGCGGCCAACCTGTCCGGCAACTCCCGTACGCCGCCGGGCCGTCGGGCGGTGTCCTTCTCGCTCTCGTTCGACTACGTGGGCGGCCCGGACGTCGGATACGCGCGCACCGACCTGCTGGAGCGGCGCACCCGGCGGCACATCGCCCGGGACCTCACCGTCCAGTCGGCGATGGCCGTCTCCGGGGCCGCGTTCTCCTCCGCGATGGGCCGTGAATCCCGGGTCTACCAGGGGCTGTTCGCGGTGACCAACGCGCGCCTCGGCACCTGGCTGCCCAATCCCTCGGTGCTCGGCCCGGACTGGTCCGGCAGCCGGGACTGGCGCCGCCCCGCGCAACCCGCCGTCCGCCGGCTCCCGTACCAACTGCGGGAGCTGACCGGGCGGTTCCCGGCCGACGACCGGTTCCTGCTCACCACCGACGGCGGTCACTACGAGAACCTCGGCCTGGTCGAGCTGCTGCGGCACCGGGTGCGCACGGCGGTCTGCGTCGACTCCAGCGGCGACGCGGGCCACGCCTCCGCCCTCGCCGCCGCGATCACCCTGGCCCGCGAGGAACTGGGCGTGGAGATCACCCTGCACGAGCCGGACCTGCTGGTCCCGGGCAGCGCCGCCGAGGAGCAGCCCTCCGGACCGGACGGCCCCGACGACGGGCGGCCGCCGTTGCGGGGGCTCGCCGCGCAGTTGTCCGCCCGGCTGTCGGCCCGGGCGGTCATCACCGGCGACATCCGCTACCCGGACCTGGACGGCGACACGCCCGAGGCCGATCGCCGCGGCACCCTGATCGTCCTCAAGGCCGCGCTCACCCCCGACCTGCCCTACGAGCTGCACGCGTACGCCACGGAGAACCGGGCCTTCCCGAACGACGCCACCAGCGACCAGTGGTTCGACCACCGGCAGTTCGACGCCTACCAGACCCTCGGCCGCCACCTCGGCGACCGGGCCGCACCGGTGATCGAGCAGGCCCTGAACACCGGGGCAGCCGTCCCGGCCGCCGCAGCCGGGCCCGCCGCTGCGGTGCCCGGGCAGCCACCCGGCGGTGCCGGGTCTTCGCCGTCCGCCGCCGGCACGGCCCCACCGGCGCCGCGCCGCCCCGCCGAGGGGTAGCCGGCCCGGCCGTCCGCGGTGTCGCGGCGCCACCGGGCGGCGGCGCGGCACCGTGAACGGACGCCGGCGGGCCCGCGGACCGGCTTGACTTCCTCCGGTTCGCTCGGGAAGGATCCGGCGCATGGACTCCGGCACCACTCTGGTCTGCCGCCTGCACGTCGATCTGCGACGCCAGGCGAGTTCCATCTGTGCCTGTTGACCTTGACTTCCCCCGCCGGTCCCGCCCTGTGACGTCTGCCAGGGCCCGCGCCGCGCACCCGCACCCGCAGTTCTGACCCCGCCCCGGCGCACCCCGTGCGGCGTGCCGGGCCGCTCCGCCGGCCCGCGCCCGCCACCGTCCGCCGGACCGGACACCCCTGCCGACGTTCCGCGCACCCGAGGACGCCTTGATGAGTCCGCACACCCGTACGGCCACCGCCTCCGAGAGCCCGACGCCCGCTCCCCCCGGGGCCGGAGCCCGGGCCCCGCTCACCCCCGGCACCCTCCGGACCATCGTCCGTGACCTGGCCGAGCAGCCCGACCGGTGGATCCAGCACGTCCGGCTCTCCACCGAGGAGCGCTGGTACCGGCGCCTGGTGGCCGAGGACGACCACGAGGTGTGGCTGATCAGCTGGCTGCCGGGCCAGTCCACCGGTTTCCACGACCACGGCGGCTCGCGCGGCGCCTTCACCGTCGCCCTCGGCGAGCTGGAGGAGCTGTCCCTCGGCGGCCCGGACCAGGGCCTGCTGATCCGCCGGGTCCCGGCGGGCACCGCCCGGGCCTTCGGCCCCGAGTACGTGCACGACGTGCGCAACACCGCGTCCGGGCCCGCCGTCACCCTGCACGCCTACTCGCCCCCGCTGAGCTCGATGGCGCACTACGACCTGCGGGCCGGAGGGCTCGTCCGCACCTCGGAGGAAGGACCGGAGCAATGGTGACCACGATCGACGACCTGGTGGAGCGGGCCCGCGAGGGGGTCCACCGCCCGCGCGCCCGGGAGGCCTACCAGGCCCAGCTGGACGGCGCGCTGCTGGTGGACATCCGTCCGGCGGCGCAGCGGGCGGCCGAGGGCGAGATCCCGGGCTCGCTGATCATCGAGCGCAACGTCCTGGAGTGGCGACTCGACCCGACGGGCAGTCACCGCATCCCCGAGGCCTCGGGCCACGACGTCGAGGTGATCGTGGTCTGCTCGGAGGGCTACGCCTCCAGCCTGGCCGCCGCCTCGCTCCGCGAGCTGGGGTTGCACCGGGCGACCGACCTGGACGGCGGGTTCGTCGGCTGGGCGGCATCCGGCCTGCCGACCCGTCAGGGCGGCTGAACCGAAGCCTTCGACGGGGCCGGGAGGGGAGGCGTCACCGCCGACGGGAGGTGACGCCGACTCGGCCGGGAGGCGCCCATCAGCTCGGCCGCGACCGGTCCGGCGGCACGCGCCCGGCGGTAAATCAGAGACAGGAGATGACGCAGGTCATAGTCTGATCGGAGTTTCGGCCGGTCCGAACCTGGGCAGCCACGCGGGCGGAAGAACGCCCGGGCGGTTGGTACGACAAGCGCCACCACCACCGATCCGCACCGCCGTTTGTCGACAAACCACCAACAATCGAACGACCGACCGACACAGGCGCCGCCTCCCCGGGGCGCCCTGACGAGGAAACACCCCGTGATCAGATTCGAGAGCGCCGGAAAGCGCCACCCCGACGGCACAGTCGCCGTCGAGGGCCTGGACCTTGAGGTCCCGACCGGTCGGATAACCGTCCTGGTCGGACCGTCCGGCTGCGGCAAGACCACCCTGCTGCGCATGGTCAACCGGATGGTCGAGCCCACCTCGGGCCGGGTCCTGCTGGACGGCACCGACGTCGCGGAGCTGGAACCAGCCAAGCTGCGCCGCGGCATCGGGTACGTGATCCAGCAGGCCGGGCTGTTCCCGCACCGCAAGGTGATCGACAACATCGCCACCGTCCCCCACCTGCTCGGTTGGGACCGCAAGAAGGCCCGCGCGCGGGCCGCCGAACTGCTCGAACTGGTCGGGCTCGCGCCCGAGACCGCCAAGCGGTACCCGTTCCAGCTGTCCGGCGGCCAGCAGCAACGGGTCGGCGTCGCGCGCGCCCTGGCCGCCGACCCGCCGGTGCTGCTGATGGACGAGCCGTTCAGCGCCGTCGACCCCGTGGTGCGCGCCGGACTCCAGGAGGAGCTGCTGCGGCTGCAGTCCGAGCTGCGCAAGACGGTGCTGTTCGTCACCCACGACATCGAGGAGGCCGTCCGGCTCGGCGACCAGGTGGTGGTGCTGCGCGAACAGGGCCGGATCGCCCAGCTGGCCGACCCGCACACCCTGCTCACCACCCCCGCCGACGACGGCGTGGCCGCCTTCCTCGGCCGCGACCGCGGCCTGCGCGGCCTCGGGCTGCGCCCCGCGAGCACCATCACGCTGCGCCCGGTCGGCGACGCGCCCAAGGCCGGACCCGGCACCGGACTCAAGGACGTCGCCGACGCCGGGCTGACGAACGGCATCGACAACGGGCCCCCGGACGGACTCAGGTACGGCGGCTGGGAGTTGGCCCTGGACGACGAGCGCCGCCCGATCGGGTGGATCGACCGCGACGCCGTCACCGCCGAACTGCACCCGGCCGCCGCCTTCCGGCCGGACACCGACACCCTGCGCACCGCGCTGGACGCCGCCGTCCTCTCCCCCGCCGGAGTCGCGGTCGCACTGGACGCCGAGGGTCGGGCCACCGGCACCGCGAGCCGCGAGGCCGTCCTCGCCGCGCTCCGGCCCGGAGCAGCCGCGCCCGTTCGGACCGCCGGACCCACCGGCGCCGGACCCTCCGACGGCGGGCCCTCCATGGACGGGTATTCCGACGGCGCCACCCCGGACGGAGTCCCCGGTGGACGATGAACCGATCGTCCGCTGGTACTGGATCGGGGACCACCTCGGCTACCTCGGCCACCTGCTCGCCGACCACGCCGTGATCGCCCTCGTCCCCGTGCTCGTCGGCCTACTGCTGGCCGTGCCGCTCGGCCTGGCCTGCGCCCGCTTCCCCCGGCTCTACCAGCCACTGTCCGCCGTCTTCAACATCGTCTACGCGCTGCCCTCGCTGGCCGTGTTCGTGGTGCTGATCCCGTACACCGGGCTCGCCACCCAGGCGACCGTGATGATCCCGCTCACCTTCTACGCCCTGGCCGTCCTGCTGCCGACCACCGTGGACGGGCTGCGGGCCGTCCCGGACGCCGTCCGGCAGGCCGCCACCGCGATGGGCTACGGGCCGTGGCACCGGCTGACGTCGGTCGAACTGCCGGCGGCCGTCCCGTACCTGATCGCCGGGCTGAGGGTGGCGGCGGTGTCCAGCATCTCGCTGGCGAGCGTCGGCGCGCTGGTCGGGCGCGGCGGGCTCGGGTACCTCTTCATCGACGGCTTCCAGCGCACCTTCCCGACCCCGATCGTGGCCGGCATCGCGCTGATCGCGGTCCTCGCACTGGCCGTGGACCTGCTGCTGGTGGGCGCCCGGCGGGTGCTCGCGCCCTGGGCCGTCCGGGAGAAGGGGGCGGGCTCGTGAACTGGCTGACCTGGCTCGGTGACTTCTTCACCGCCGCGGACCACCGCAGCGGCCCGGACTCGATAGCGCACCGGGTCTCCGAGCACATGCTGCTCTCCGGCGAAGCCCTGCTGTTCGCGGCGCTGCTCGCCGTCCCGCTCGGGCTGCTGATCGGCTACACCGGGCGCGGCGTCACCGTGGTGACCGCGATGGCCGGCGCCGCCCGCGCCCTGCCCACCCTCGGCCTGGTGACGCTGGCGGTGCTGTTCGCCGGGGTCGGCGACACCGCGGTCCTGATCCCGCTGGTCGCGCTGGCCGCGCCGCCGCTGCTGGTGGCCTCCGTCGAGGGGGTGCGCGGCACCGACCCGGACGTCCGGGACGCCGCGCGCGGCATCGGCCTGACCCACTCCCAGGTGCTGCGGCAGGTCTGCCTTCCCGCGGCCGCGCCGACCCTGCTGGCGGGCTTCCGCACCGCGACCGTCCAGGTGATCGCGACCGCCACGGTGGCCGCCTACGTCGGACTGGGCGGGCTCGGCCGCTACGTCATCGACGGGCTGGCGACCCGCAAGTACGCCGTGACCGTCGGCGGGGCGCTGCTGGTGGTGCTGCTCGCGGTCGCCGCCCAGCTGTTCTTCGCCTTGCTCGCCCGGTTCGCGCTCCCGCCCGGGGTGCGCGCCCAGCACCGGGCCCGCTGAACTCCTCTCCCCATCCTCTCCGGAAGGACATCTGTCACCATGTCGACAATGAAGCGAGGCCGGCGCGCGGTCGTCCTCGGCACGCTCGCCGCACTCGCGCTCGGCGCCACCGCCTGCGGCTCCTCCGGCGGCGACCCGCTCGGCGGGGGTCCGAGCGCATCGACCGGGTCGGGCGGCTCGGGAGGCCCCGCCTCGGGCGGCGGATCCGGGTCGACCGTGGTCGTCGGCTCGGCGAACTTCCCGGAGAACGTCCTGCTCGGCTCGATCTACTCACAGGCCCTCAAGGCCAAGGGCGTCAAGGTCGAGGAGAAGTTCAACATCGGCAGCCGCGAGGTCCTCTACGGGCAGCTGCAGAGCGGCAACCTCACCGTCCTGCCCGAGTACAACGGCGCCCTGCTGGCCTACCTGGACGCCAAGTCCACCGCCGTCAGCACCCAGGACGTCAACGCGGCGCTCGCCACGACGCTGCCCGCCGCGCTGGGGATCCTCGACTCCTCCCCCGCCGAGGACAAGGACTCGCTCAGCGTCTCCCAGGAGACCGCCGACAAGTACAACCTCAAGACCATCTCCGACCTGGCCGCCAAGGCCGGCGAGCTCACCATCGGCGGTCCGCCGGAGTTCAAGTCCCGCCGCGAGCAGCAGTTCAAGGACGTCTACGGGCTGACCTTCAAGGAGTGGAAGCCCACCGCCGACACCACCGCGAACGCGCTCAAGGACGGCGGCGTCCAGGTCGGCAACGTGTTCACCACCGACCCGAAGATCGTCCAGTACAAGCTCGTCGCGCTGGCCGACCCGAAGAACGTCTTCGGTGCGCAGAACATCACCCCGCTGGTCAACAAGTCGGGCGTGGACGCCACGGCGACGGCGGCGCTCAACGCGGTGTCGGCCAAGCTCGACACGGCGGGGCTGACGGCGCTGATGAAGCGCGTCGCGGTGGACAAGGAGGACCCGTCGGCGGTGGCCAAGGACTGGCTGAAGTCCAACGGCCTCGGCTGACGGCTCGTACGGCGGCACGCCGACACGGACTGCCGGCGGCGGACGGCGGCCCGGGAGGAGTCCTCCCG